>CAYHRZ010000001.1:0-49105 GCA_964359125.1 uncultured Klebsiella sp.
CGATGCCGACGCCGACGCCGACGCGGACGCCGACGCGGACGCCGACGCCGACGCGGACGCGGACGCGGACGCGGACGCCGACGCGGACACCGATCCCGACACCGGGGACACCGGGGACTCCGGGGACAGCGGCAGCGGCGAGGCCGACCCCGTGTTCGACGAGGGCGAGCTCTACGTCAACGAGGTGATGAACAACAGCACCCCCGTGGCCGACGAACTGGGAGAGTGGTTCGAGTTGGTCAACACCTCTGGACGCGACCTGGAACTCGAGGGCCTCGTCGTGAGCGACGACGACGCCACCGCTCCGCAGTCCTTCACCGTGGTCGGGTCGCTGGTGGTGCCCGCCGGGGGCTTCGTCGTGTTCGGCAACAACGGCGACCGGGCCACCAACGGCGGCGCGAGTGTCGACTACGTGTTCGACGGCACCGCCTTCCAACTCGGCAACGACGGCGACGAGATCGTGCTCACCCGCGGCGCCACGCTGGTCGACCGGTTCGCGTGGACGGAGGACTGGGCCGAAAACGCCAAGGGCTACTCCATGACCCTCGACGCCGACCGCCTGGACCCCGCCTCGGCCGAGCTCGAGACCTCCTGGTGCCTCGCCACCAGCGGCTTTGGCAGCGACGGGCAGTTCGGCACGCCCGGCGCCACCAACGACGACTGCGGCGTCTGAGGTGTCGCCCTTCCGCATCCGCGAGCGTCTCCGCGCCCTGCTCGGCCGCGAGCCCAGCATCGCCAGCGACCCCATCCCGCCGCCCCGCGCGCCGTCCCCGAGCCCAGCCGCCCAGCCGCGGCCGGAGGTGAGCGTGTCGATGCACGGTAACGGCGCCACCGAAACCGCGCCCGCCGCGGCCGCAGCCGGGCCTCCCGGGGGGGCCGCCGCCGCGCCCGCCGCCCCCGATCCCGCGCCCCCGACCGCCGCCGGGCCCTCCGAGGCCGAGTTGGCCAAGCAGAAGAAACACTGGGAGCGCACCCGCAAGGGCATGCTCAAGTGGCTGTCGGAGCAGGGGGGCTCGGCGACGATGAAAGACATGCACGACCGGGCCGAGGCCCGGTACTTCGTGGCCCACCGCGCCTTCTCGCGGCTGATGGAGGAGTTCACCGGCCAGGGCCTCGTCGACTACTCCAGCACGACCGGGATGGTGGTCCTCACCGACGCGGGACGGGCGGAACTCGGGTAGGCGCCCTCACGCGCGCAGCTTCATCAACCCGCGCCGCGCCATCACCCGCGCCATCTGCCGCCGCCAGGCCTCGCCGCCGTGCACGCTGCCCTGCGGGCGCGTCTGCTTGTACACGAGGTCCGCGATCGCCTCGGCGGTGGTACCGTCGATCGCCGCGCCCGCGAACGCATCCAACCCCCGCACCGGCTTGGGCTGGGGGTTCGCGGCGCCCACCACGATCTCCAGCTTGCCGAGCACGTTCTCGTGCACCTCGGCGGCGATGGCGAGGCCCAGCTGCGGGAAGTCGATGCTGTCGCGCGTACGCAGTTTCTGGTAGCTGCCGCGGAAGTCGACGGCGGGCCGGGGGACGACGACGTCGGTGAGCAACTCGCCGTTGTCGATGGCCAGGTGATCCATCCCGTTGAAGCGGTACAGGTCGCGGATGGCCAACTCCCGGGCCCCACCCGGCCCCAGGAGCCGCAGCCGCGCGTCGAGTGACAACAACACCGGCACGGTGTCGCTGGACTGCGCGGCCACGCAGGTCTTGGGTCCACCCACCACGTGGCACCACGTGCCCTCCGCCTTGAGGCAGTACCCCAGCGAGGCCCGCCAGTGCTCGGTCTGGTTGTAGTACAGGCACCGGGTGTCGAGCAAGACGTTGCCGCCGAGGGTGCCCATGTTGCGGATCTGCGGCCCGGCCACCGACGCCGCCGCCTCGGCCAGGGGGGGCACCAGCGCCCGCACCGCGGGGTCGTCGGCCACTGCTTGCAACGTCGTCGTGGCGCCGATCACGAGACTCTCGCCCAGCGAGATGCCACCGGGGATGCCCGAGAGGCTCACCAACCGCGACGGCTTGAAGATCCGGTGTTTGACATTCGGCAAGAGGTCCGTGCCACCCGCCACGTACATCGCGCCCGCACCGTGCAGCGAGAGCGCCTCCTCCCAGGTCCGGGCGAGCCGCAACTCGAAGCCGTCCATCCTCAGCACGAGGCCGCCCGGATGGCTTCCAGCACGCGCTCGGGCGTGAAGGGGATCCGGCGCAAGCGGATGCCCACGGCGTCGTAAATCGCGTTGGCGATCGCCGGGATCACCGGGTGCAAGGGCCCCTCGCCGGCCTCCTTGGCGCCGTAGGGACCGCCGGGGTCGATGCTCTCCACCACCGAGGCGAAAAAGTCGGGACACTCCTTCGACGTGGGAATCCGGTAGTCGAGCAGGTTCGGTCCGCCGTGCAGGCCGCGCTCGTCGAAGGTGTGCGCCTCCATGATCGCCTCCGCGTAGCCCATGTAGACGCTGCCCTCGATCTGCCCCTCCACCAGTTGCGGGTTGAGCGCGCGTCCGCAGTCGTGCGCCGCCCACACCTTCTCGACCCGCACGATCCCCGTCTCGGGATCGACGACCACCTCGCACACGTGGGCGGTGGTACTGTAGGCCGGCGAGGCGCCGATCGTTCCCCCGCGGTAGTCGCCGCCGATCTTCCGCGTGCGGTACCCGCCGGCGGTGGCCAGCGGCGTGCCCTCGGCGGCCTCAGCGAGCACCAGGGCCTCCCGCGCCGAGATGCTCCGGCCGGTGTCGTCGCCCAGTGTTCCAAAGCCCACCGTCACCGCTTCCGGCGTCGTTTCCCACGCCGTGGCCACGGCGGCGCGCATCTTGGCAGCCATCGCCTTCCCCGCCTCCTCGGCGGCGATGCCACACATGAAGGTAACCCGGGAGCTGTAACTACCCAGGTCCACCGGCGTGAGTTCCGTGTCGCCGCTCACCACGGTGATGTACTCCGGCGGCACACCCGTCTCCTCGGCCACGATGTAGGCGAGCATGCCGTCGCTGCCCTGGCCGATGTCGTTGGCCCCGCAGAACACGGTGATCTTGCCGCTGCGATCCGCCCGGAGGATCACCCCCGACTGGGGCATCTCGTTGGGGTAGATTGGGTACGCCGTGCCGCTGATATACATCGAGGTAGCCACCCCCAGGCCGCGTCCCCGGCCCATCTTGCCGTGACGACGTTTCCAGCCGGAGGCCCCCTCCACCGCGTCGAGGCAGGCAGCCAGTGCCGTGGACGGGACGAGCTGCCCGTTGACGGTGGACTGTCCCGACACCATGGCGTTGCGCCTGCGGATCTCGATTGGGTCGAGTGACAGTTTCGCGGCGATTTCGTCGAGCGCGATCTCGAAGGCAAAACGCGGCTGCACGCTGCCGTGCCCACGCTTGGGGCCACAGCAGGGCTTGTTCGTGTACACTCGCCGCGAGCGGAAGTGGTAGGTCCGGAAGTCGACCGGACCGGTGAGTAACTGCCCCGCGTAGTAGGTGGTGACGAGCCCGAACGAGTGGTAGGCGCCGCCGTCGATGAGCACGTCGTTGTCGACCGCCGTGACCTTCCCGTTGGCATCCGCGCCCATCCGCATGTGCATCAGCATCGGGTGACGACCACGGTGGGCGTAGAACACCTCCTCCCGGGTGTAGAGGATCTTCACCGGCCGCCCGGCCTTCTTCGCCAGCAAGGCCGTGCAGAACTCCAGGTCGAAGGGCTCGGACTTGCCCCCGAAGGCGCCGCCGAGCACCGGTTGGATGACGCGCACGCGCTCGCCGGGCAAGCCGAGCACCTTGCCCAGCTCCCGGTGCAGGTAGTGGCTCACCTGGGTGCTCGACCACACCGTGAGGAAGCCATCCGCGCTCCAGCTCGCCACCGCGCAGTGCGGCTCGATCGGGGCGTGCGTGGAGCCCTCGTAGAAGAACTCGGCGTCGACGGTGGCCGCGGCCGCCGCAAGTTCGCCCTCCACGTCGCCGAAGGCCAGGTCCACTTCCTTGCACACGTTGTCGGTGCGCGGACGTCCCTTCCAGTCGGCCTCGTGGACCAGCGGGGCGCCGGGGGCCGCCGCAGCGGCAGGATCGAGCACCAGCGGCAGGTCCTCGTAGTCCACCTCGATGGCCGCCAGCGCCCGGTTGGCGGTCTCCTCGTCGATAGCCGCCACCGCCGCCACCCCCTCGCCGATGTAGCGGACCTTGCCCACCGCCAGCACCGTCTCGTCGGGCGTCCAGGGGATGATGCAGTACGGCGTGGGCAACTCCGCGCCGGTCATCACCGCGAAGACCCCGGGCATCGCCTCGGCCGCCGCCACGCGGATGGCGAGGATCTTGGCGTGGGCGCGGGTGGACCGCAGGATCTTGCCGTGCGCCATCCGGGGCAGGGCGATGTCGTCGGCGTAAATGGCCTCGCCGGTGGCCTTCTTGATGGCGTCGGCCTTGCGCCCGCGTGCACCCAGGACGTTGAAGCCCGGCGCGGGTGTGCCGTACCGTAGCGGCACCTGCCGCGCCGTGGCGCCCGCGTTGCGCACGGCCTCGAAGATCTTGGTGTAGCCGGTACACCGGCACAGGTTGCCCGACAGCGCCTCGCGGATGTCGGCGTCGCTCGGATTGGGCTGTCGCGACAAGAGTGCCTTCGCCGACAGGATCATGCCCGGCTGGCAGAACCCGCACTGCAAGGCGCCCGCGACGTCGAAGGCGCGCTGCACGGGATCGGGGCCCTCGGCGGTGGCCAGGCCCTCGATCGTGGTCACCTCGCCGCGGACGGCATGGGCCAGCGTCAGGCACGACAACGTGGGCTTGCCGTCCAACAACACCGTGCAGGCTCCACAGTCACCCTTGTCGCACCCCTGTTTGCTGCCGGTGAGCCCCGCGGCGTAGCGCAGCGCCTCGAGCAGGGTCCAGTGCTCGGGGACGGCGACGACGAGGTCGCTGCCGTTGACGCGGAGTGAGCACGGCGAGGACATAGGGCGGGGCTAACCGCGCTACGTTCCGCCGCCATGGCCCTGCCCGACCCCTGGGAATCCCGACTCGCCCGCACCCGGGCCGAAGCCGGGCGATTCGCACCGTTCCTGGGCGAGTGGGTCGGCGGCGGCGAGGCCCACGGTACCGCCACCGGGGGCACGCTCTGCGGGGCGGCGATCCTCGACGGCAGCATCGTGGAAGTGAACGAGCGCACCGGGGAGCACGAGGACCGTTCGTTCTACCGCTTCGACCCTGACAACGGTGGCTTCTCCGTGCTGCACATGATGGCGGGCGCCCACCTGCGCGAGTACCCAGTGGAGTTCACCGCGACGGGCCTGGTGTGGGTCACGCCGCCGAGCGAGCCCGCCGTGGAGTGGACTTTCTCAGCCACCGAACTGGTGTGCGAGGTCACCTGGCCGGGCGACGAGCAGCCCGAGGTGCGCGTGCGCTGGCGGCGGTCGCGGTAGGAGGCCCGCTGTGCCCGGCAACAGCCTTGGTCGTCGCTTCCGGGTCACCACCTTCGGCGAGAGCCACGGCCCCGCCCTCGGCGTGGTGATCGACGGCGTGCCGCCGGGGATCGTGCTGGACCTGGGCCACGTGGCCGCCGACCTCGCCCGGCGCCGCCCTGGCCAGTCCGCGATCACCAGCCCACGCAGGGAGGCCGACACCTTCGAGGTGCTCAGCGGCGTGTTCGAGGGCAAGACGCTGGGTACGCCACTGGCGATGCTGTTTCGCAACACCGACGTAAAATCAGCCGACTACGATAATCTTCGTGATACGTATCGACCGTCTCACGCCGACTACACCTACGACGCGCGGTTCGGCCTGCGCGACCACCGCGGCGGCGGGCGTGCTTCAGCCCGGGAAACCGTGGGCCGGGTGGCGGCCGGCGCGGTGGCCCGACAGGTATTGCTGGCCCAGGGCATCGAGGTGGTGGCCTGGGTGGCCGAGGTGGCCGGTATCGGCTCGACGGTCGACGACACCACGGTGGGCCGCCAGGACGTCGACGCCAACGACGTGCGCTGCCCCGACGTCGCGGCCGCCCCCGCCATCGACGCCGCCATCCGCGCCGCCCGCGCCGAGGGCGACACCCTGGGCGGCATCGTGCGCTGCACATGCCGAGGCGTGCCGCCCGGCCTCGGTAGCCCCGTGTTCGACAAGTTGGAAGCCGACCTCGCCAAGGCCATGTTGTCGATCCCCGCCGCCAAGGGCTTCGAGTCGGGTAGTGGCTACGGCGGCACGACGATGCGTGGTTCCGCCCACAACGACCCCTTCGTCCCCGGGCCTCGCGGCCCCGTCACCACCACCAACCACTCCGGCGGCATCCAGGGGGGCATCAGCAACGGCATGCCGGTGAACTTCTCGGTGGCGTTCAAGCCGGTGGCCACCATCTTCTCGCCCCAGAGCACGGTCAACGACCGCGGCGAGGCAGTGACGCTGAAACCCCGGGGCCGGCACGACCCCTGCGTCTTGCCGCGGGCGGTGCCCATCGTCGAGGCCATGGCGTGCCTCGTCCTGGTCGACCACTGGCTGGAACGGGTATGGCGCCCGGCCGGCTGAGCCGGCCGACCTCCCCGCCCCGTGACGAGTAGAGGGAATCACGTCGTCGCCGCCGGTGTCGGGCTAGGTTCAGCGCCCGGAGACGAAGTGACCCATTTTTCCCAGTTCGGTATCGACTCGGCCCTCTGCCAGCGCGTGCTGGCGGCCGCTCTCTCCCGCGGCGCCGACGACGCGGACCTGTACTTCGAGCACGCCGGCAGCACCGCCGTGGCGCTGAGCGACAACAAGGTCAACCGCGCCAGCACCCACGTGGACCTCGGCGTGGGCGTGCGTGTCGTGGTCGGCGACCAAGTCGGCTACGCCTACACCGAGGAGTTGACCGAAACATCCATGATACAAGCCGCGCGTATCGCCGCCGAGATCGCCGCGGGCAACCGCCAACATGTTCCGGTATCGATCAACGAACTGCGGCACGCCGATCGCTACCGGGCGGTGCTGCCCTGGGAGGGCGTCGAACTCTCCACCCGCGTGAACCTCGTCCGCGACTGGGAGCAGCGCGCCTTCGCCAAGGACCCGCGGGTGCTCAAGGTGGAGACGTCTCTGGCCGACAGCTTCAAGCACGTCCTCGTGGTGCGGCCCGACGGCCGCGCCGTGTACGACTACCAGCCCATGACCCGGGGCTGGGTGGTGGTCACCGCGAAAGACGGGGAGCGCCGCGAGTCGAGCAACGCGAACCTCGCCCAGCGGGCGGGCCTGGAGTTCTACACCCCCGAGCGCACCGAGCGCATGTGCGACAAGGCGGTCAACGACACGATCGCGCTCTTCGACGCTGCCAAGGCGCCAGCCGGCGAGATGACGGTCGTGCTCGGCGCCGGCTCCTCTGGCATCCTCTTGCACGAGGCGATCGGGCACGGCCTGGAGGCCGACTTCAACCGCAAGGGCATCAGCATCTTCGCCGACCGGGTGGGCACCCGAGTCGCGCCGCCCGGCGTCACGGTGGTCGACGACGGGACGATTCCCTTCGCGCGCGGGACGATCAATACCGACGACGAGGGCAACGCGGCCGAGCGCACGGTGCTGGTCGACGACGGCATCCTGCGCGGCTTCCTCCACGACGAGATCAGCGCCCGGCACTACGGCGTTCGCCCCACCGGCTCGGGACGCCGGGAGAGCTTCCGGCACGTGGTCCTGCCCCGGATGCGCTCCACCTACATGGAGTCGGGCAACTTCGCCCCCGAGGAGATCATCGCCTCGGTACAGAACGGCATCTACTGCGCCGACTTCGCAAACGGCCAGGTGCAGATCGGCGCGGGCGACTTCGCCTTCTACGTGCGCCGGGGCTTCCTCATCGAGGGCGGCAAGCTCACCCGCCCGATCAAGGACGTGAACCTCATCGGCAACGGCCCGCAGGTGCTCGCCACCGTCGAGATGGTCGGCAACGACCTGCAGATCGACGAGGGCGGGTGGACATGTGGGAAAGACGGGCAGTCGGTGCCGGTGAGCCAGGGTATGCCCACGGTGAAGGTGTCCAAACTCTCGGTGGGCGGGGTGTCGGCATGAGCGAACTCTTCAACCTCGCCCGGCGCACCGTCGCCCAGGCGCAGGCGTTGGGCGCCGAGGAAGTGTCGGTGTCCGTGTCGCGCAGCACCGAGGTGTCGATGACGCGGCGGGCGGGCAAGCTCGAGCAGGCCACCCAGGCCACCAGCCTGGGGCTCTCGCTGTCGTTGCTGGTCGACGACCGCTACTCCGGGCACGCCACGTCGGACCTGCGGCCGGAGGCGCTCGACGTCTTCCTCCGGCGCGCGGTCGACGCCACGCGCGTGCTCGAACCCGAACCGGAGCGCCGACAACCCGAGTTCAAGGACTGTGGTCGCGGCGTGAGCGAGGAGGTGCTCGACAGCTTCGACGCCTCGCGTGAGGCCTTGCCGGTGGAGGCCAGGCGCCAGTTGGCGGAGCAACTCGAGGCCGCCGTCGACGCGCTGCCGTCGCGCAAGCAGATCATCTCCGCCACGATGTACGTGGGCGACAGCGCCGACGAGTCGGTCCGGGTGATGTCGAACGGCTTCGAGGGCGCGCGCCGCGGCACGGGCTTCGGAGCCGGCCTGGAGATGACGCTGGAAGAGCCGGGCGGCCGCCGCCCCGAGGCCATGGCCTGGTACGGCGCAGCCCACCGTGCGGACCTCCCGGACCCCGGCGCCATCGCGGCCGAGGCCTGGAAACGAGCCGCAGAACGCCTAGGCGCCAAGCCCATCGCCTCGGGTCGGTACCCGATGCTCCTGCAGAACCACGTCGTGGGGCGCATCCTCGGGGTGATCGGCGGGCCGCTATCCGGCTCGGAACTACACCAGCAACGCAGTTTCCTGGCCGGTCGGAAAGACACGCCGGTGGCCAGCGCGGCGCTCACCCTCACCGACGTGCCCGACATCCCCCGTGCCGCGGGCTCCCGCCCCTGGGACGGTGACGGCCTGGTGGCGCGGCGCATGCCGGTGATCGAGAACGGCGTGCTCCGCAACTACTACATCAGCACCTACTACGGCCGCAAGCTCGGCATGCCGGTGACCAGCGGCGGCCGGAGCAACTGGGTTGTATCACCAGGATTGAGGTCTCCAGCTGATATTCTAGGAGATGTATCACAGTGTATCGTGGTGACCGGCTTCCTCGGCGGCAACAGCAACGGCCTCACCGGCGACTTCAGCTTCGGCGTCCAGGGCCTGCTCGTCGAGCGCGGCGAGGTGGCTGCCCACCTCGGCGAGATGAACGTCTCGGGGAACATCGAGTCGGTCCTCAAGGCGATGGTGGAGCCGGCCAACGACGTCTGGACCTGGTCGAGCTTGCGCTCGCCCTCGTTGTTGTTCGAGGGGATCCAGTTCTCGGGGACCTAGTACGCCGATCCGGACCTACTTCCCGCGCGGTCGGCTGCCCTCGGGCAACTCCGCCGCCAGGCGGCGGTGGGCCTCGTCGAGCGCGCCGGACTTGCCCGAGAAGTCGGCGGGCTTGAAGGGCTGTCCGAACGCCAGGCGCACCGGCCCGCGGAACATCCGCGGGGCGTCGATCGGGAACAGGGCGTCGCCGCCGGTCTGCGCCAGCGGCAAGACCGAGAGGCCGTCGACGGCCAGGTAGCGAGCCGCCGCCCGCAGGAACGGCTGGAGTCGACCGTCGCGGCTCCGCGTGCCCTCCGGGTACAGCAGCACGATGTAGCCCTCGTCCATCAGGCGGGTGCACGCCTGGAGCGTCTCGACCGCCACCGCGGCCAGCTCCCTGGCGCTCATGCTGTCTTGTTCGCTGGCCACCGCCGACGACTGCGCCGTCTTGCGCGTGTTCAGCGCGATCGAGGCCATCCGGCGCCAGGGCTCGGTGTAGACCTTCGGCCCCGCCACGGCCACCAGTCGGTCGGCCAGCGAGGAAAGGCCCGCCCGCGCCAGCACGCCGTCGGTGATCTGGGTGTCGGTGTAGCTGAGGTGGTTGCAGACGATCAGCCGTCGACCGCCGCGCTCGTCGAAACTCAGGAGCCGGTCCACGCCGCGCAACTCCTGCGGCTCCATCAGCGCCGACATGTACACGCGGGTCAGGCGCCGCGCCAGGGGGTCGGCCCGGAACAGTTTCCAGCCCGATCCCGCCGCCGCGTAGGCGGCCAGCAGGGCGGCGACCTCGTCGTCGCCGGCCACGTCGACGATCCTTTGCAAGTCGCGATGCAGCCGGTCGCACACGTATTGCTCGGCTTGAAGGTGGCTTGCGACCCAGGCGGCGAGGCCAGCCCGGACCTGCTCCGGCGACAGCGCCGCGAGCGCTTCGATGGACAGCTCCATGCGGCGCGGAGTTAGCCCGTTGCGCTTGCAACGTCTGCCCCCAACGCTCATCGACGCGGACGGCGCGTTGTGCGCACTACAGCGCCGCGTCGCCACTTCGCGGTACCTGAACCCCACCAACGAGCCCGAGCTGCGCGCCGCGTTCGCCGCGGGCAAGCCAGTACGACCCACCTACGTCCCCGCGAGCTGGGCCGACGAGCACCTCCGCGCGCTGGACCGCATCCGGCCGCCACTGGGCCACGCCCTGGGCGCCGTCGTCGCCCAGGCGGTCGAGGAGTCACGGCTCGCAGCGCGGGCGCTTCGCGACCGCTCCGCCGAGGCCTTCGCCGCCCTGGGCGCGGCCGCGGGCTGGGACGACCCGCCGGGGGTGCCGTCGCCGCCCCCGTTCCCCGCCCGCGTCGCCGACGAAACCCGCCTGGGGGCCCCTGTCCTCGCGGATCACCTCGCAGCGGCCTTGCGCGCCCGGCGCCTGGACCGCTGGCGCGTGGAGATGGACCCGGTGATGAGCGCGCGCGTGCTGGTCGACGCGCCCCGCTTCACCGTCCGCGTCAACCCGCGCGCCACCTGCACCACGACGGAACTCCACGCGCTGGAGGCGCACGAGATCGACGTGCACGTGGCTCGCGCCGAGGCCGGAAGCCGACAGCCGCTGGCGATTTTTGCCCACGGCCTCCCCGGCTCGCTCCCCACCGAGGAGGGGCTGGCGCTGCACGCCGAGGCCGAGGTGGTCGGGCTGCCGAGTGGGGCCCTCGCCCGGCTCGAGAGCATGGCGGCCATGGCCCTGCGCGCCCAGGACATGGGCCTCACCGAACTGGTGCGGGAGGCGGCGCCCAGGGTGGGGGCCGCGACGGCACTGGGCATGGCGCTCCGGGTGAAGCGCGGCCTGTCCAACATGGAGCAGCCGGGGGCCTACACCAAGGACCGGGTGTACTGGCTCGGCGTCCTGCGCGTCGCGGACTACCTCCGGCGCGGGGGCGCGCGCGACCTGCTCGCCGTCGGCAAGGTGGGCATCCAGCACCCCGTGGGCGACTGGGTGGAGCGCGGGTGGGTCAGTCCACCTGGATGAGGGCGCCGAAGCCCGGCAGTTCTTCCTTCAGCAGCGCCTCCACGCCCATCTTCATCGTCATCACGCTCGACGGGCAAGACTGGCAGGAGCCCACGAGCTTCACGTACACGTCGTTGTTCTCGATCTTCAGCAGCCGGATGTCACCGCCGTCGCCCTGGAGGGCCGGGCGCACCATCTCGTCGAACAACTCCTGCACCTGCTCCATCGAGAAGGCCGGTGCGCCCACCTCGTCCTGGCCTGCGGGCGCGGGCGCCGCGGGCGCCGCTTGCGCCGCTTGCGCCGGTTGGGCGGGGGCGGCGGCCGCAGGCGGGGGCGCGGCCTCGGCGCTGGCAACGGCCTCGGCCGCGTCGGCCTTCTTCCTCGAGGGCTTCTTCGCCTTCTTCACCGGCGCCGCGTCTGCGGCGGGCGCAGCGTCGGCACTCGGGGCGTCCTCGGCGACGGGGGACGCCTCCGCGGCCGGGGCCGCCTCCGCGACCGGGGCTGCCTCCGCGACCGGGGCTGCCTCCACGACGGGCGCCGCCTCCGCGACCGGGGCGGCCTCCGCGGCGGGGGCCGCCGCCACGACGGGCGCCGCCTCCACGACCGGAGCCGCTTCCGCCGCGGGCGGGGGCGGCGTCCCCACTGCTGCCGCGGCGACCGGCGCGTCCCGCCACGCGGGGGGCGGCGGCGGGCTCGCGGGCGGCTGGGGGTGCTCGCGCAGCCCAAGAACACGCTTGATGCCGGACTTTAGGGCGCTACGAATCATCTGTACCTCGCGGGCATCCTAGCAGCATAATCACCGCCTCCGCGTGTTCCGGTAGTCCGCCCCGCGCTGTTTCTCGTTAAGCCGCGCGCCCGCGAGATTCACAATGTCCGTGCCGCACATCCGCATCGTGGCCGCCGAGATCGAGCGCGACGGGGCATTCCTGATCACCCAGCGCCGCCCCGAGGCCGAGCTACCGCTGCTCTGGGAGTTCCCCGGCGGCCGCGTTCGCGACGGCGAGAGCGACAGCGAGGCCCTGCGACGCTGCCTCCGCGACCGCCTGGGCTGCGAGGCCCAGGTGGGCCACCGCGTGCTGCACGTCTCCCACGCCTACCCCGACTACACCCTCGACATGGTGGTGTACCGCTGCGGCCTGCTTGGCGAGCCACATATCCTCCGGGTACACGCAATTTGCTGGGTTACACCCGAGCAGTTCGGTGACTACCGGTTCCCGGGCGCGGACCAGCAGACGGTCGACAAGTTGTTGAGGGACTAGCGGACGCAGGGCGCGATGAGTCGTGCCCCGCGGTCGCGACGCTACTCCTCGCCCGTCTGCAACACCCGCGGCAGCCGGGAGCCCGTCTCGCCACCGAGCTCCCGTGGGTCGCCAGGCACCGTTTCCACCAGCTTCGCCGCCTTGGCGCGGTCCATGTCGAGGATGGTGACCACGAGATCCGAGGTACCGGCGGGCGTCTCCGTCACCCACACCACGTGCTCGCCGCGCCAGTACCAGGCCTTGAGCGCGCTGTCCCAGCGGGGGGCGCCCAGGACCTCCTTGATCCGCTCGCGCAGCCTGAAACTGCCGGTGTCGCCCCGCACCAGGAAGCGCGCCGCGTAGAGCCCGTTGTTGCCGTCGAAACTCCACGCCGCCGCGCCGGCCACCCCCATCAGGACCGCGTCGCTGTCGAAGGCGCGACCGTAGGTGGTGCTGTTGCGGTACTGCGCCGACATCTTGCGGTCGTCGAGGCGATCGAAGCTGTCGCCAAAGTTGACGTTGGCCAACCCGTGGTGCCGGTCCACCAGGGGCGGCACCGGTCCGGGGTCGGCCTCGAAACGGAAGGTGTAGGTGGCCTCGGGTTCCTGGCGGGTGGGATGCAACAGCGCCGGGAACTCCCGCTTCAGCAGTCCGTCCACCACGCAGCCGGCCAGCGCCTCGTGGGCGCCGGCGGCGGGGCGGGCCACGGTGAACTTCGCCGAGCGATTCACCCGCAGCCTCACCGCCGCTTCCGTGCCCGGCGCCACCCCCGCCGCGACCGCGCAGGCCCCGACCACCACGCTCTCGCGCGCCAGCAGGGCGTCGAGGGCGGCCATGTCGGCCCGGCGGTCCACCAGGTTGTCGACCTCGCGCTCCCAGGCCTCGAGCGCGGCCTCGGTGGCCTGGCGCGGCATCTCCGGGTCCTCGGTGGTCTCGGCCTCCACCTGCATCCGCCAGAGCTGCACCGGTGCGCCGTCGCCGAGAACCGTCACCTTCAGGGGCTCGGCGTTCTTGGCGAGCGCCACGCCCAGCGCGAGGATCAGCATCTCAGTAGGTGCGGAACACGTGGTCCCACAACGTGGTGCTCACCCCGTACTTCCGACCGTCCTTGTTGTGGTGATGGTTCATGTGGTGGGCCCGCAGGCGCTTGAACCAGGTGCCCGTCACCTTGCCGTGGTGCACGTAGTAGTGGGTCATGTCGTAGGCGATGTAGCCCGCGACCTTGCCGGCGAAGAACGGGAACACCAAGCTGCCCATGAGCAACCACCACATCCCGAAGAACAGGCCGCCCAGCGCGAGCGCCGCCGCCGGGGGCATCACCAGCCGGAGGTGGTCGTCGACGTAGTCGTGGTGGACGCCGTGCATCAGGAAGTGGAAACGCGGCCCCCAGCTCGTCTTGGGCACCCAGTGAAACAGCTCCCGGTGGAGCCAGTACTCCGAGAAGGTCCAGACGAAGAGGCCCGCGGCGAAAAGCGCCAGGCTGGTGCCCAGACCCAGGCCCACCCCCGCGAGGCCGTAGGCAAAACAAGCCACGACGATCGGCACGAAAACCGCGGGGACCAGGTACCACGGCACCCGGCTGAAGCCGTCGATGAACTTGTTCTCGAACATCGGGGGCGAGCGGTCGGTGGCGGGGAAGAACATCGGGAGCGCATATCCAGAGGCGGGACGATGTCAACTATGTAGTATTTTCCCCAGCAGTTACCCGCGGCGACGCCGGGCGGCGAGGAGCGCCGTCGCGGCGGCGATCATCCCCGGAGCGGCCGCGTTGTCGCAACCGCAGCCGGTGCCCGCGCTCTGCAAGCCGGGGTCGTCGCCCCCGGGCGAGTCGCCATCGAGGTCGCCGTCGTCGTCCCAGCCGTCCTCCTCGGTGGGCGTGTCGCGACCGTCGCAGAAGCTCTCCACGCAGGAGTAGTTCTGCTCGTAGTCGTCGGCGTAGGCGGTCACCATCGGCTCGTAGAGGCCCGAGCCGTAGAGCACGAGGTCCGTCTCGGCCTGCTCCGGCGTGTAGCGCATGTGCAGCCGCGTGAGGTGGTGGTTGTCGGCGTTGCCCCGGAAGCCCAGCGCCTCCACGTCTTCCTCGGTGATGTACACCCCCGAGCAGGGGTTGCAGTCGTAGAAGCCGCCGGCAAACTCCACCGTCCAGCCGGCGTCGCCCACCGCCGTCCACGCCTTCGTGTAGAGGTCGTCGTAGAACACCGAGAAGTCGTCGGCGTTGGGATCCCCCCAGATACACTTGTCGGGCACCTCGAACTCTGGGTAGTTCGAGATCGCCGCGCGGGCGGGGTCGTTGGCGCCTTCGAGCTCGGTGAAGGCGTAGATGATCATGTCTTGTTCGCCGGGCGAGTTCAGCGTGGCCAGGCGCAGGGGGATGGCGAAGAGCTCGCTGTCGTACGACACTTGCAGCGGCGAGAGCGGCACCCCGGTCGCGACCGCAGCCTCCTCCGCCACCTTGGCCGCGAGGAAGTAGCTCCCAGCCTCGATGTACTCGGCCAGGCGCTCGTCGGCGCCGGTGGGCAGGTAGTAGGCGTTGGCGTCGAGCCAGGCCCCGAGGCTCGACGACTCCTCGGCGGAGAGGATCACCACCTGGTACTCGCCCACGAGGTACTCGGCCTCCACCGTCACCCCGGTGTCGCCCGCGTCGGCGGTGTCGGACTGGGGGCCGCCGTCCTCGTAGGCCACGCCCGAGTCGGTGTTCGGGCAACCGGCGTCGTTCACATGCCGAGGGGCGCTGTACCCGTCCAAGCGGGCGAAGATCGACGGGTCCAGGGTCGTGACCTCGTCCTGGGCCAGCACCTCGGGCACCGGCATCACCAGCGCGAAGGCCTGGGGGTCGCCCACCGGGTTGATCGACACCGAGAACGTGGTGCGGTTGTCCTGGCGGACGATGGCCACTTGCGCCGTGTCGAACGACAAGCTCGACGGCGTGCCGGTGGCGACGGTGGGACAGGGCAAGGCGAGCGAGACGGCGAGAAGGAGCACGAGGCCCTCCGGGGGACAGGCCCCTACTATGCCTCCGGCGAGCCCTGGTCGCCAGCCTCCCCCGCCCGGCCCGCGATCCGCTCCCCGAGCTTCACGGGTTGGCCGGGGGTGGTGGTTCGTCTGGACGCTAGTCGGACGGACATTTCTCGAGGTCGTAGTACTCTTCGGTCAGGCAGTCGCAGGCCACGTTGACCGGTCGCCAGCGGCAAGCGCCGTCCACGTTCGAACACCCACAGTAGAACGTCGTTCCACAACCGTCGCAGCGGTAGTCGTACTCGCTGCTGGCGTCGCAGATCGCCAACGGCGCGAGCCGCCAGCAGGGTGCGTCGTCGCCGCAGGCCAAGAGCGAGGTGGCGACGGTCCAGACCATCAGGACAGCTCGCGGCCGACGCAGGCGTTGACTCTCAACGTGAACCACCTCACGACCCGCAGTTCGGGCACGCACTCAGTCGCCCTCCCCAAAGTCGTTACCGTCCCAGTAGCACTCGTCGCGAGACTCGTCTAGGCGGTGTTCATCTGTCACGCAGTCGCAGGTGATGTCGGACTTTAACCAATCGCACTCGATGCCTGGTCGGTGACAAGAACACAGCGACGTGCGCCCGCAGCCGTCGCACTGGTAGGTCTCGTGATTACTGTAGTCGCAGTCGAAGCTCGGCAAGATCGGCTCGCACTCCGCGTCGCCGTCGCAGGCCAGCAACGAAACGCAGAGCAGACAGACCGTCACGCATCCTCTCCACAGCCCAGCGCCTCGGCGGTGTCCGGGCTCCAGCACGGCAACGCCGCGACCGTGGCCACCTGGCCGGGTGTCCCGTCCACCACTGTGTCGCAGTAGAGTGCGTGGTAGCGCAGCGTGCCGCTGTCGGTACTGCAACTCGCACAGTTGTCCAGGAACGCCGCGTCGGGGTTGTCGAAGTCGCCGCTACCTCGGCGCTCGTACGTGTACAGCGGAATGCCGAGATGCGCCCGGACGCGACACTTCCAAGCGTTCGACGCTGACTCGAAACAACAGTGGTGGCCATGGGGGCAGTGGCCCCCTCCCAGGTACACGTGGCCGATCTCGTGGATCAGGGTCTCGCCATGGTCGGCCAGCATACACAGGACATACCGCGACAAGCGCTGCGCCGTGAGCAAGTACTCGGCGGCCCCGGCGAGGTCGCCCTCGTCGCCCAGGGCGTAGGCGTAGTCGAGCGCCAGCCGCGCCAGGTGCATGATGCGATCCGCCACCAGGCCATGGTAGGCAAGCTGGTTGGGCGGGAACACCACGTTCCAGCTCCCGCCGAACGCGATCCCACCACACCCTGACTTGGGCGGCTGACAATCCTCGCCCGACTCCCGGCCGGTGTAGCAACCCTCGCTGCCCACCCAGCGCAGGTCCCAGTCGTCCCAGGTCTTCCCGTCGCACACTCCCGGGTTGTACCCCTCGTGGCACGTGTCAGCTAGCTTCCACGAGTGGCAGGGCTCGTTCACGGGGCCGTAGCCGCGCTGCGCGCTGGAGTAGTGGATGGCGAGGGAGCAAGACTCCCGGCGGCCATCGCCGAAGTACGCCTCGTGCCGCTCGGCACTCTTGCCCTCCAGCATCGCCTCGAGGAACTCCGGGAACTTCCGGCACTGCGCGAAGGCGTCGTTGGTGTAGGGGTTCACGTCCTTGGTGTTGGCGTACTGCACGTAGGTGAGCACGAGCTGGCAGGCGTAGACGTGGAACCGGAAGGGCGCGCCCCAGCCGTCGTTCCAGAACTGGTAGGCGTGCTCCCACTCCCAGTCGTCGCGGTGCAGGTTGTAGCAGCCGAGCAGCTTGCGGAACACGTCGGGGTCGCCGCGGGACTCGGAGCGAAACGCGGCCCAGAGCACGTCGAGGGTCTGGTGGACCGAGTGGACCTTGCCGTGGGCCGCGTCGCGGCCCTGCCGGTACACGTGCGTCCAGTCGAGCAGCCACGCCTCGTACCAGTCGAAGGGGATGGTGAAGGACTGGTCCCGGTAGCTGAACGATGCCACCTCCTCCCGGGCCGTGAGGCCAGAGGGCGGTGGCGCCCCGGAGAGCGGCGCCGGCGCCGGTGCCTGCCCCCTTGGCCCAGGCGCACCGCCGGGCGGACCAGCCTTCCGCGGGACGACGAGCCCGACCACGTCGGCGAACGACGCCGCGGCCCGCGATCGAGAGGCCCGCGGGGCGAGCAACTGGGAACAGCCCCGGCCGCCAGCCTTCGGCAGTAGCCGCTCCCCCCTCGGCGACGTGGTCGCTGGCGGGCGGAGCAGCGACGCCGCCCGGGCCAGCACCTGCTCGGTGTGCGACGCGGCGAACGGGGTCGCGTTGCCCGAGGCGTCGATGCCGACGACGAGCCCCGGGAGCAGCCGCGACCGGGGCGAGGGACGGGCTCGCGGCGGGGGCAGCACCCCGGCCGGGTCGATCACGCCGTCCCCCGTCCACCCCACGCCGCAGTCAGGAGCCCGGGGAGGCGCCAGCTTGCGCGTGCGACGGGCGCGCCCGCGCGTCCCGGGTGGTCGCCCGAGGTTCACCGGCACGATGCCGGCTTCCCGGGGGTCCGTGGCTGGCAGCCCGGCTGCGCCGCCCGGCGCCACAGCGCCCTGGCCGCAGCCGCAACTACCCCCGCAGCCGCCCCCGCAGCCGCACCCCGCGCTCACTCCTTCCACACCGAGTCGGCCAGCACGACCGGGCTCCCGGTGACCGTGCCGACCGCGACCAGGCGGATGAAGCGGAGGAAGTTCTCGCACCACATGTGCTTGTTGCCCGCCGCGCTGTTGTCGAGCACCACCTGGAGGTCCGCGCCGCTGGGGTCCTTCGCGTCGATGAACGCGTCGTCCTCGTTCACCGCGGCGTGCTGCACGCGCAGGTAGGTGGCGGCCGACGTCCCGTCCTTGAGGCGGCGGAACTGCAACTCCCCTCTCGTGAAGGCGCCGGCGTCGAGCACGTCTTCCTTCGGGGTCTTGTAGCCGGTGGTGATGACGGTGGGTTCCAGGACTCGATGGTACAACGACGACATGGGAAACTCCAGTGGACGGGTGAAGCGGTGCGAGGTACCCGAGGGACGGTCCCCCCGGCCACGCACCGGTCACACGGGCTAGCAGGGGGGGGGGTCACCTTGTCAATGCATCTGCCACATCCGTTACATCTCGTGACAATTCCACCCGGGAGCACGAGGCCCTCCGGGGGACAGGCCCCTACTATGCCCCCTCGGGAGGCGCCCCGCCAGCCTCCCCAACCCGCACCGCGATCCGCTCCCCGAGCTTCACCGGCTGGCCCGGGGTAGCCGTCCACCGGATGGACCCCGGCGGAAACAGCAGCACCACCGTACTCCCCATCTCGAAACGGCCGATCTCCTCGGCCCGCCCCAGCGGGTGGTTCACCTCGCGCTCCACCGTGTCGCGACCGCCGTTGTTGGACACCACGTCGGAGAACACCACCCGGATCCGTCCCACGCCGAAGGCCCCCACCAGGCACTCGGCCACCTCGCCGAGCTCGGTGTCGAGAAAGGCCGTGAGCCGCTCGTTACGACTGAACAAGAACGGGATCTTCCGCGTGGCCGCCGGGAACACTGGCCACAGGGCGCCGGGCACGTACTGGAAGCGAGTGACGGTACCCGCCAGGGGCGTGTGAACCCGGTGGTAGTCGCGGGGCGACAGGTAGATCACCGCGTAGTGGCCTCCCTCGTAGCCCTCGCGCCCCGCCAGCAGTTCCCGCGCCGAGAAGTGTTGGGTGTCCGACTGGGGGATACGGTCGTCGACCACCGTGCCGATGGCGTACACCTTGCCGTCGCAAGGCGACACGATGGCGCCGGGGTCGCCGTCCACCGGCCGCACGCCGACCCGGAGCGGGCGGGTGAAGAAGGCGACCAGCGAGTCGTAGTCCTGGACCGAGCCCTCGCACTCGGAGAGGTCGACGTTGTACTTCCAGCAGTACGAGCGGATCACCCAGCCGAGGAGCGGCCGCGGCAGCCGGATTCTCGCCAGCGCCCCCATCCACCCCGACACCGCGTGCTTGGGCACCACCGACAAGGCCGAGATGATGAGCGCATCTTTCATCGCCGCGGCGGATAACACCCCCCGTGATGCCGATCTGGTCCTGCGCGCTACCTGTCCCCACTCGCCCCTCCGGGCGCGTGCTCCACGTCGTGGAGCGGGTGTGGGCCAAGATGCGCGAACAACCCGAGATGGCCGGGCCCACCCTGTCGCGACAGCTCCGCGAGGATCGCAGCCTGGGCGCCAAGGAGCGGCCGGTCGCGGGCGACATGCTGCTGGGCATGATCCGCCACCAGGCGGCGCTCGGACGGCTCCACGCCGAGCCGGTGTCGGCCTGGCTGGCGCTCTGCGACGGCGTCCCCGATCTCCCCGATCCCGACGACGAGGTCGATGCCTACGCCGTGGCGCTGTCGTTGCCCCGCGACCTGGCGGCCGAGTGGTGGACCCGCCTCGGCCCCGAGCGCGCCGTGGCCCTGGCCCAGACCCTCGCGGGCCGGGCCCCGGTGTGGCTGAGGGTGCTGCGCGATCCTGTCGGCCTCGAGATCCCTCACCACCGCGAGGGGTTGTCGATCCGCCTCGACGGTCGCGCCAACGTCACCACGCTCGCGGCCTACCGAGAAGGCCGGGTGGAAGTCCAGGACCTCGGCAGCCAGCGGATCGCCGAGGCGGCGTTTCCCGGCGCCGGCGGCACGGTGCTGGACCTCTGCGCGGGCGCCGGCGGCAAGTCGCTGGCGCTGGCGGCGATGGGGGCGAAGGTCACAGCCTGGGACAGCCGTCCCGGGGCGCTGCGCGAGCTGGAAAAACGCGCCGGGCGCTGCGACCTCCACGTCGAGATCGCCCCGCCCTCGGGCAGCTACGACGTGATCCTCGTCGACGCCCCCTGCTCCGGGACCGGCGTGCTGCGCCGTCACCCGGAAACCCGCTGGCGGCTCTCGTTCCACGTGGAACAACAGCGCGCGCTCCTCGAACGCGTTCGCGGTCGCGCCGCCCGCGTCGTGTACGCTACCTGCTCGCTGGCCCGCCGCGAGAACGAGGAGGTCAGCGGGGTCGAGGGCACCACGCTCTGGCCCGAGCCCCTCGGCAACGATGGCTTCTACATCGCGGTGGTGGGCGGCTAGAATCCCCCCATGCTGCTCCTCCTCGCCTGCACCGTGGATCCCATCGTCACCCTGGTGAGCCCCGAGGAGGGCGACCGCCTAGCCGCCGGCTTCAGCGCGAACCTGCAGGCCACCGTCCGTGCCGACACCGACGTGGTGATCACCTGGACGGTCAACGGCAGCCCGGTCGACGGGGTGGAGTCCTTCGACGGGACCGTCGCGAGCCTGTCCACCACCGCGCTGAGCTACGGCGAGGCAGTGATCGCCGTGGAGGCGGTCGACGACAACGGCCACGCCGGGCGCGACACGGTGACGGTCAACGTGTTCGACAACCTCGCCCCCACCGCGGTCTTCCTCACCCCGACCGAGGGCCAGTCACTCGTCGCGGGTGAGTCGCTCCTGGTGAGCGCCGGGGTGGACGACGCCGACGGCGGTGGGGAGATGACCCTGTCGTGGAGCGGCGCGGCCGCGGGCGCCGCCGGGGCGCCCACCTTCCTGGCCGGGCCGGGCACGGTGAGCTTCACCCTGGTGGACCTCGCGGCCGGGGCCAACACCCTGGGCCTCACCGTCACCGACCGCTACGGCGCGGCCGGCTCGGCGAGTGTCAACTTCACCGTCGGCGAAGCCGACAACGACCTCGACGACGACGGCTATGACGACGTGGCGCTCGGTGGGGACGACTGCGACGACGACAACGCGGCGATCCACCCCGGCGCCGACGAGTGGTGCGACGGCATCGACAACGACTGCGACGGCGACATCGACACCGGCGCCGTTACCTTTGACGTTTACGCCGACAACGACGGCGACGGCTACGGCGCGGGCACCGCCACCACCGACTGCACGGTGCGCGCGGGCTACAGCCTCGACAACACCGACTGCAACGACGGCAACGCGTCGGTGAGCCCGGGCGCCAGCGAGGTGTGCGACGAAGCCAACGCCGACGAGGACTGCGACGGCCGGGTGGACGACGCCGACGGCAGCGTGACGGGGACCAGCACGTACTACGGCGACGTCGACGGCGACGGCTACGGCGACCCCGGCACCACCTCGGAGCGCTGCGAGGGCGCCTCGACCTGGGTCACCAACAGCAGCGACTGCGACGACGACGAACCGGAGGCCTACACCGGCGCCACCGAGGTGTGCGAAGACGGTGTCGACAACGACTGCGCCGGGGGCGACCCCCTCTGTCCCATCGACGGGAGCCTGCTGCTCGCGGACGCCGACTTCAAGGTGGAGGGCCCGGGCGACCTGGCGCTCTTCGGCCGCAGCATCGACAACCTGGGCGACACCGACGGCGACGGAGCCGACGACTTGGTGGTGGGCGCCTGGGGCTACGGCACCGGGGGGACGGTGTACCTGCTCAGCGGCGGCGCGATCCGCAGCGGCGCGGTGACGGGCACCACGGTCACCGCCGAGGCGGCCGACGACGGCCTCGGCTACGCGGTGGCCGCCTGCGGCGACACCGACGGCGACGGCCTCGGCGACGCGGTGCTCGGGGCCCCCGAGAACGGCGGCGGCAAGGGGGCGGTGTACCTCTGGGGCGGCGCCCACGGTAGCGGCGCGGCCAGCGCGGCCGACGACGAGGCCAACGGCGCCACCGGCGATGGCCTGGGGTCGGCGTTGGACTGTGGCCACGACCTCGACGGCGACGGGGTCAGCGACGTGATCGCGGGCGCCTCCGGCACCAGTGTCAGCTACATCTACGACGCCGAGACGCTCACGAAGACGGCCAAGTTCACCGGCGGCAGCGCCGTGGCCCTGCTCGACGACGTCAACGGCGACGGCCTCGACGACGCACTGGTGGGCGCCTACACCGCCGACCGGGTGTACCTGGTCTACGGCGGCACCCTCGCCAACATCACGCTGTCCAGCGGCGCCGACGTGGCCTACAGCGGCGAGGCCAGCGGCGACGAGGCGGGCGCCGCCGTGGCGGGCCTGGGCGACATCGACGCCGACGGCTACGGCGACTTCGGCGCGGGCGCCCCCGAGAACGACACCAACGGCGCGGCGGGGGGGGCGGCGTACCTGCTGCTCGGCGGCCCGTCGGTGGCCAGCGCCTCGTTGTCCACTGGCGTACGTGTCGCTGGTGACGACGGCGCGGACCGCGCCGGCGCCGCCCTGTGTACGCCCGGTGACGTCGATGGCGACGGTCTCGCCGACGTCATGGTGGGCGCCTACTACGACGACGCGGGCGGGACGGGGGCCGGTGCCGCGGCGCTCTTGTACGGCAGCGTGTCCCTGGTGAACCTCGACTTCGGCGACACCGACGCCCAGTTCGTCGGCGAGAGTGACGGCGACAGCGCCGGCGAGGGGGTGGGCGGCGCCGACGTCAACGGCGACGGCTTCGCCGACGTGCTGGTGGGCGCGCCCAGCGAACAGGGCGGCGGCAGCGCCGCGGGGGCGCTCTACGTGTGGTTCGGCGGCGGGCGTTGACGGCCAGTGGGATAAACGCCCCCGATGTTTCTCGGCCTCCGCACCACCGTCTACTTCGTGAACGACCTCCCCGCCGCCCGTGACTGGTACGCCCGAGTGCTGGAGGCAACTCCCTACTTCGACACGCCCTACTACGTGGGTTTCAGCGTGGGCGGCTTCGAACTGGGCCTGCACCCCGCCGAAGACGGCCGCGCCCCCGGCCTCGGCGGCCACGCGGCCTACTGGGGGGTGCTCGACGCCGAGGCGGCCCACGCCCGGCTCATCGCCCTCGGCGCCACCTCCCTGCAGGCGCCGCACGACGTGGGCGGCGGCATAGTGGTCGGCGCGGTGACGGATCCCTTCGGCAACGAGCTGGGGATCATCTTCAACCCCCACTTCGGCAAGGCTACGCCGGAGGCTTGAGGCCGGCCCGGCGCTTCGCTTCGATGTTGCCCGCGGTGTAGGCCACCAAGAGGTACAGCGGCAGTTCCACGTAGAACCACGGCGGGCCCTTGATGGTCACCATGTTGATGACCCCGCCCAGGAGCGACAGCGAACCGACGATCATCGCCAGCAACACCGGGCGGGAGCTCCCGAGCCGGGCCGCGATCCAGCCGCCCAGCGAGGCCTGGCCCAGGTGCGCCACCATCACCACGAGGAAGGCCGCGGTGGGGAGGGTGTCGAGGTAGGCCTGGAAGGCCACCGGGTCCTCCATGCTCGCGCCGGCGGGCATGGGGAACAGCACGAAGGCGTTGAGCGAGATCAGCGCGCCGTTGAAGAGGCTGCCCACGAAGAGGCCGAGGAGCGTAGCGCCGATGTTGCGTAGCACGAGGTTGAACCCGGGGAGCACGGCAAGCTACCGCGGGGAAGCCGCCCGCGCCCGCTCGCGCGGTGCCTACCGCTGCGCGAGACGCGGTGCGGGGTTCGCGCGTTCGGCCACGCCCACGAGGTAACGGCGCAGGGCGTCGGCCCCGTGCCGCCGGGCCACCTGGAAGTTCATCCGATCCAGGCGCTCGCGGAGCGCCGCGGCGAGGGCATCGTCTTCCGACTCGCCGGTGAGGTCACGGAGTTCGCGGAGGAGGCGGGCAGCGGAGTGGTTCATCGGTGCTCCTGCTCGAGGTACGCCCCCGGCGATACCGGGGTGACAGGGATACCGCCAGGGGACTGTGAACCTGCCCCTACTGACTCCGCACGCAGGCCCCGAACAGCTTGTGGAACAAGCGGGCGGCGACGTTGCCGTCCCACTCGCCGGGGCCGATTTCGTTGACGTCGAAGCCGACGATGCGACGCCGCGCGGACAGGCGTTTGAACAACACCTGGGCGTCGCGGAAGGAGAGCCCACCGGGGACGGGCGTGCCGGTGCCGGGGCAGAGCGACGGGTCGAGGCCGTCCACGTCGAAGGAGACGTACACCCGCGGCGGCAACTTCTCCACCAGCTCGTCGACGACCGCCGCGAAGCTCTCGCCCTCGGCCAGCCGGCTCGCCACGTCGGCGTCGAAGAGGGTGCTGATACGGCTCGGTGTATCATGTATCAGTCTTCGTTCAGCATCGCCAACATCTCTAATACCTAGCTGGATAATGTTGGATACACCCTGGATGTATCGCAACACGTTGAACATGATCGAGGCGTGGCTGTGGGTGAAGCCCTCGTAGGCCTCGCGCAGGTCCGCGTGCGCGTCCACGTGGAGGATCCCCACGCCGGGAAACACTTCGGCCACCGCCCGGATGGCGCCGAAGGGGGTGCTGTGGTCGCCCCCGACGAGGGCCGGCACCCTGCCCGCCGCGAGCACCGCCCGCGCCCGCTGGTACACCGCCTCGTTCACCCGCTCCGAGAGCACGTTGACCCGCCCGGCGGCCTCGGGGTCCTGTCCCAGCGACTCGATCACCCGCAGCGCGTCGGCCTCGGCCTCCCCGTCCCACCGGCGGAACTGCGGATCCTCCGGCAACAACACCACGCCCGCGCGCCAGGCGTCCCCGTACTCCACGTCGTACAAGTCCACCTGGGCGCTGGCCCGCACCAGGGCCGCCGGGCCCTCGATCGTCCCACGCCGGTACGAGGTGGTGGCCTGCCAGGGCACCGCCTGCACGTGGACGAGCGCCTCGCGAGGCGTGCAGGGCAGGCCGAACAGGGAGCCGGGCGCGGCCGGGGCGTCGGGGTCGAAGGACATGCGCTCGGCCTAGCCCGCGCTGCCCTCGAGCACCGCCTTGAGCTTGTGCAGGTCGGCGGTGTTGGCGCGGCGCATCATCAACTCCATCAACGGGGCGGTGATCGCCGCGAAGCCGGAGGGCTCGCCCCGGTTGCGCAGCGTCATCCTCGTGCCCTCGCCCTCCGCCGCCCAGGTGTAGGTCGTCTCCATGGGGAACGGCCCGTCGGCGGTCGACATCACCAGCCGCTCCCCAGCGACAAGCTCGCGGATCTCGTAGGTGTAGGCGATGCGCCGCCCGAGGAAGTAGGCCACGAAGGCCACCCTCGAGCCCACCACGAACGGGGGTGGGGTGACCGGCTCCACCGAGCGGATGTTGACGTACCAGTCGCACACCCGCAGGGGATCCCCCGCGAAGGCCGACACCACCGCCACCGGGCGGGCGATCAGGATCTCGGTGAGCACGTCGACGGGCATGCGCCAGCGTACCCCGGGGAACGGCTCGCCTCAGTCCGCCAGGGCGAGCACGCAGCCGTTCGACACCGGCTGCCCCGTGAACGCGTCGAGGGGCGCCGCGCCGAGCAGGGCGTTGGCCGCCACCCAGCCCGGGTCCTCGAGGGTGGCCACGGGCGTGCCGTAGGGCAGGATCACCACCCCGGCCCGCACCCCGGGCGACGACTCCACCAGCACCGAGTGACAGCGCCCGTCGCGACCGGCCAGGCGCAGCACGCCGTCGGGGGCCAGGCGGGCCGCGTCGGCGGGGTGCAGCGTCGCCGGCCTCGGCGCGGCCGGCCCGCGCCGCGCCCTCGGCCAGGCCGCCGGGCGCCCGGCCGTGCCCGCCCCCCGCCCCGGCGGGGCGGCGTCGCGTTGCCCCAGCGCGGCCACGTAGGCCACGGGCGCCAACGACACACTCAGCGCTTCCTGCGCGTACTTCCGGGTGGCCAGGAGGCCACGGGGCGCCGCCGCAAGCGCGGACCACGACAGGCCCGAGGCGGCGAGGACCGCGAGCCGGGCGAGGCCGCTGGGCCCGAGGGCCCGGGCCAGCGGGTGGGCCAGCCAACTGCCGAACAGCGGGCGCCGGGCGCCTCGCGACAGCGCCACGCAAACGTCCCAGTCCGGGCGGGCCTCGCCCACCGGCGGCACGACCGCGCCGCCCACCTGGAGGTGGGGGGCTGGCTTCTGCGAGGCCATGTGCAGGGTGCTGTCCCACCGCTCCAACCACGTGGCCGCCGGGAGAACCACGTCGGCCAGCGCGGTGGTGTCGTTGTGGTAGGCGTCGACCGCGACCAGCAGGTCCAGGCGCGACAGCGCCTCGCGAACCTTCGGCGTGTCGGGACAGGACCGCAGCGGGTTGCCCCCGAAAACCACCAGGCCGCGCATGCGGTCCGGCCCGTCGGTGAGCACGTCGTCGGCCATGGTCGCGGCCGCGTGCGTGCCGAGCACGGCGGGGTAGCCGCCCACGCGCGAGCGATTACCCGGGTCCGAACCGCGCATCCCCGCGAGGCGCAACAGGCGGGACAGGTCCACCGCACTGCCCGGCCGCACCCAGCCGCCGGGGCGATCCAGGCCCCCGGTCAGCGCCTGCAAGCACAGGGTCAACCACCACCCCAGCGTGGCGTCGGGCCCGAGGAGGATCCCTAGCCCCGACCAGAAGAGGGGGCGGTCCGCCGAGCGCACGCGGTCCGCCAGCGCCGACAGCGTCGCGACGTCGAGCCCCACGACGGCCGACACCCTCTCGGCGGAGAACGCCTCCACCGCTGCGGCGATCGCCGCCACGTCCGGGGCGGAAACCGTCACTCGCTGCACTAGCCCCGGGCGCGGCACCCGGGTGGCCTCGCGCACCAGGTACGCGAGCAAGAACCGGTCGGTGCCAGAGCGAACAGGTAGGTGCAAACTCGCGTGGCGGGCGGTGGCGGAAGCCCGCGGGTCCACCACCACGAGGCGGTCTTTCGCCCGCAAGAGTTGGCGCACCCCGTCGGGGTTCGACTGCGCCTGCGAGGGTTGCGAGGCCAGGGGGTCGGTGCCGAACAGGACGATGCAGTCGCTGTGGGCGTAGTCGGCGGTAAAGGTGGTGGTGGCATCGCCAAACACCGCCTCGGCCACCACGAACTGCGGCGCGTTGTCGAGGGTGAGCGCGCTGTACGACTTGCGGATGCCCAAGGAGCGGGCGAACGCCGTGGTACCGACCACCGCGCCGAAGTTGTGAATCACGGCGTTACCGAGGTACAAGCCGAGCGCCTCGGAGCCGTGTTCGTGGCGGAGCCGGCGGAGCGCGGGGCCCACCCGGTCCAGGGCCTCGTCCCACGACGCGCGGCGGAGTTGGCCGCCGCGGGTGTCACGAAGCAACGGCGTGGCGAGCCGTCCTTCGCCCCGCAGGCGCTCGTTGAACTTCAGGCCCTTGGTGCAGGCATAACCGTGGGAAACCGGGTGACCGGGGTCGGGGGACAAGCGCACCACCTCCCCACCGCGCACCTCGGCGAGCAAACCACAAGCCGACTCGCACACCCGGCACCAGGTGGGCACCAACGCCGGCGCGAGGCTACCCAAGGGCCAGGCCGCGCCCGATGATCGTCGCCATCGCCATGGTGGTGATCGACGGGTTCACGCCCAGCGACGTCGGGAAGATCGAGCTGTCGGCGAGGTAGAGGCCGTCCACTGCGTGCGCCCGGCCGTCGGCCCGGATGACGCTGGTGGCGGGGTCCACTCCCATCCGGCACGACGACATGGGATGCGACGCGTACAGCGTGAAGTCGCGGATGGTCTTCGTCGACAGGGCCGCCTCCATCGCCTCGGGCGAGTCCACCATGCCCGCGCCCGCCACGGCGCAGAACAACCGCCGGGCGCCGCCGGCGAGCAGCACCCGGGCGCTGGCCACCATCCCCCGCTTCACCCGTTCCACGTCGTCGGGGTCGAAGTCGTAGCTGATCTTGGCCCGCCCGTCGGGCCAAGCGCTCACCCTGCCGGATCCCTTGTCGCTCACCATCACCAACAGCCCCGCGAGGTGGTCGAGCAGGCCCAGCGCTTCCGGCGCGGGCACGCCCACCGCCGCCAGCGCCAGCAAGGCCACCTCGGGCGGCAGGGAACTGGTGTGGGGCAGGACCCCGGGCAGGTCCGGCACGTGGAAGTAGGCGCCCTGCGTGGCGCCGCGCCACCAGTACACCGGCGTGTCGGTGATGCCGAAGACCCCGTTCCCCGGGTGGACGTGGAGCCCCTTCCCCACCGCCGGGCCCAGGTCCAGCCCGGAGTGCGCGAGCAGGCGAGGGGTGCCGATGCCGCCACACGCGACCACCACCCGCGCCGCGCGCACCGTCACCCTGCCGCCGGGCTCGTGGCTGTCGGGGTGGAAACACTGTCCCCGCACGCCCACCACTCGACCGTCCTCGACGATGAAGCTCGACACCCGGGTGTCGGCGAGGATGCTCGCCCCGTTGGCGCAGGCCTCCACCAGGAGGTTGTGGTTGACACTCGCCTTGCAGCCCGAGGGACAACCGAACTTGCAGGTCCCGCAACCCACGCAGCGCGGGGTCGCGCGGGAGAGGTAACCCCCGTCGTACCCCACCTTCTGCACGCCACGGACGACGAGGTCGTTGTTCTCGCCCGAGATCTCCTTCCGGGTTTCCCAAATGCCGAGCAACTCCCAGAGTTCGTCGTAGACCGGCCTCATGGCGGCGGCGTCGAAGTGATCGGCTCCGATCACGCCGGTCCAGCCGTCGAGCACGTCGTCCGGGCACCGCCAGGCGATGGCGCTGTTGATCAGCGAACCGCCGCCCACGCCGCGCCCGGCGGCGATGGGCATGAAGGTCGAACCCGTGGCCACCATCGCGCCGCCTTCCTGCATGTGGTAGCGCATCGTCTGCCCCTGGTTGGGCCGGAAGCGCTCCTGCGGCGGTCCCTCCTCGATCACCAGCACCCTCGCGCCGGCCAGGGCCAGAACGCGCGCCAACGCCGCGCCGCCGGGCCCGCTGCCCACCACGCACACGTCGACGGCCAGGTCGCGGTCGGCGGTGGCGAACCCCTCGGCCTCCGGGGCCGCCTGCCACAAGACGCCGTCGCCCGGGGCCCAGCGCACCCTAGGCCCCGTAGCCGCAGGGGAAGGACCGGGCGAAGCGCGGCGCGACCTGGGGGTTCAGCGAGTACGCCATCGCCACGAAGATGTAGAGGCTGGCCACGACCCCACGCAATTCCGCCAGGTCGCTCCGTGTCCAGTCACCGAGGATGGCCACCGCGTCGGCGAGTTGGAGCGACCGGAACGGCTGCCCGTGGCCGGGCCGCGGGTACTGGTCCAGCGCGTGGACGGAGAGGCGCAGCATGTTGCGCTGCACCGGCGCCATCCCCGAGATCACCCCGTCGATCACGATCGAGACCCCGGCCTCGCGCCCCCGCAGGGGTAGCCCCGGGTGCGGCGGGAAGATGGCGTCGGCCAGCGCGTCGAAGAACGCCGCCTCGTCGGCGGAGACGTGGGCCAGGCCGGGCGCGGGCGCCTGGTCCCACCACGTGTGGTAGCCGAGGGCCGCGGCCCCCGCACTCGCAGCGGCCAGCGCCCCGGCGGCAGCGACGAGTTGACGGCGGGAAGGGGGCACCGGGGACGCTTAGCGCGGCGGGCGGCCCAGCAACGTGGCCGCGCCAATAGCAACGTGGCCCCGCGATTCATCGCGCGCCCGTCCGTCCAGCCACGCCCGCCGGATAGCCCTCCCCCGTGCGCCGCCTAGACTTCACCGACCACCGCCGCGACCTCGGCGACAACCGCTACGTCTACGCCGTGGTCTCCCGCCGGGCGCGGGGGCTGTCGATCGGGCTCAACCTCAACCCCGACAAGGTGTGCAACTTCGACTGTCCCTACTGCCAGGTCGACCGGAGGCTGCCCGGCGGCGAGTCGTCTATCGACGTGTCGCGACTGGGTGACGAACTCGAGCACCTGCTCCACCTCGTCAACGGGGGCCACCTCTGGGAATCGGCCCCCTTCGACACCGCCGACCCGGCCCTCCGCAGGGTGGCCGACATCGCCTTCGCGGGCGACGGGGAGCCCACCACCCCGCCCGAGTTCCCGGCCGCCGCCGCCGCGGTCCACGCGCTCCGCGAGTCGCTGGCCCCCGGCGTGCCGATCCGCCTCTTGACCAACGCCACGATGTTGCACCGGGCCCGGGTGCGCGAGGCGTTGCGGTTCGTCGACGAGCCCTGGTGCAAGCTCGACGCCGGCACCGAGGCCTACTTCCGCCTGGTCGACGGTACGCGCTTCCCCTTCCGGCGCATCCTCCAGAACCTGCACGCCACCGCGGCGGAGCGCCCCATCGTGATCCAGTCGATGTTCATGAACCTCGACGGCGCGGGACCGAGCGACGAGGAGATCGCGGCGTGGGTGGCCCGTCTCCGGGCGATCGGCGGCACCGTCACGGAGGTACAGGTGTACTCCGTGGCACGGAAACCCGCCGACGACCGCGTTTCCCCCTTGCCGCCGGCGCGGCTGGCGTACATCGCTTCCCGCGCGACCTCGGCGGGTTTTTCCGTCACCATCGCGTAGGAGCCCCGTGGACATCGCCACCCTCGCCAACGTGCTCTCCGCCGTCGCCGTCGTCAGCGGCGTCGTCCTCGGGATGTTGCAGATCCGCCACATGTCCAAGACGCGGGCGATCTTCTCCTCGGCCGAACTGGTCCACGCGATGCTGACGCAGCAGTTCGCCGACAGCGTGCGCATCGTGCTCGCGCTCCCGGAGAACGCCCACCCGGACCTCGTCCGACGTGACAGCCGAATGTCGGAGGCGGTGCTGATGCTGAGCCACGTCTACGAGAGTCTCGGGGTCCTGGTGTACCACCGCATCGTGCCGCTGCACATCGTCGACGACCTGATGGGCGGCTACGTCCGCAACTCCTGGAAACGCCTGCGGCCCTACGTGGAGGTGCGCCGGGCCGAGCTTGGCGTACACTACGGGGAATGGATGCAGTGGCTCGTCGAACAACTCGAAGCGCACCCCTCACCGGGCAAGAGCGTCGGCGCGCACATCGCCCACCGCCGGTGGCGGCCGTGATCCTCGCCTTCCTCGCGGCCTGCGCCTCGGCCGCCCCGCGCCCGTCCCCGGAGCCTCCCGTGCCTTCCTTCACCCCCGCCGATTTCTCTGTGGCCGACGCCGACCGCCCGTTGTTCGAACAACTCCACGCCCTGGCCGTGGCGCGCGCGCCCGGCTGGACGTTCTTGCCGTTCCGCCGCATCGGGAACTTCGTCGAAGCTCGCTGGTGCTCGCCGACCGTGCGGCCCGCGGCCTGCGACGGCGGCTCGGTAGTCAACGACATGGAGCCGGGGACGGCGTGGTCGCAACTGTCAACCTTGCACTACGACAGTTCCTGGCCCGCCACCTTCGGTGTCGTCTGGAACGCGGGCGAGATCCCCACCTCCGGCATCGGCGCGACGGTGTTCTACGCCCAGAACGGCGCCGGCGTGGTGGGTGGCGGTTTCGGTGCCCAGGTCCTGCGCGTCGACGGCGGAAGCGTGGTCGAGAAGGGCTCGCTCGGGCAGTACGAACTCACGGTGGGCGCCACCACCCTGGTCGTCGAGGCGGACCCGCGATCAGAAGCACGCGCCCTGCTCGCGGTCGACTCGTACAAGTCTACGGTCGCGACACGAATGTCAGAGTTGCGCGAGAAGCTCACCACGGCCTCGCTCAAGGTGTGGCACGAGGAGCCCTACCGGGGCGGCGGCATCCCGCCCGAGCGCACCGAAGCCGAGCCCAGCCCGGAGGAGCGCGCGGCGCTGCTCGCCGAGGGAACCGCCGAGATCGCCCGGCGCGAGGCGCTCTTGCTGGGGAACGCCGAAACGGCGGTGGCCGCGCTGGCCAAGCTCATGCCGCCGACGGCGTTCGGGCCCTAGTGCACGATGTGCGGTCGCTTCGCCCTCCACCACCCCAACGACGAGATCCACGAGCAATTCCAGGTGGAGCACCCGGAGTTCCTCTTCTCGCCCCGCTACAACATCGCGCCCACCCAGACGATTGCCGTCGTCACCGCCGACCGGCGACTGGTGCCGATGAAGTGGGGACTCGTGCCCCGGTGGTCGCGCGACGGCAAGCCCTTCATCAACGCGCGCGGCGAGACCATCGCCGAGAAACCTAGTTTCCGTCACAACTTCAAGTCGCGGCGGATCCTGGTCCCGTGCAGCGGCTTCTACGAGTGGAAGGTAGATGGCAAACAACGACTGCCCCGCCACATCCGCATGAAGGACCACCGCGCGTTTGGCCTGGGGGCGATCTACGAGCCGGGCGAGGTGCCCACGGTGTCGCTCATCACCATCGCGGCCAACGCCGTCATCAGCGACTTCCACGACCGGATGCCGGTGATTGTCCCTCCGGCGCACCAGGCCCGGTGGCTCGACGTCGACAGTCCCGACCCCGCCGCGCTGCTGCTCCCCTACGACGCCGACGCGATGGAGGCCTACCCGGTGTCCACACGCGTCAACGGGGTGAAAGACGACGACCCCTCGCTCGTCGTCCCCGAGCGCCAGGGGCTATTCGGGTAGGCGATGATCGAAGCCTACCTGCACATGATCCCCCGGGTGGATCCCACGGCCTTCGTGCACGAGGGGGCCTACGTGCTGGGCGACGTCAGCCTCGGCGCGCGGGTGAGCATCTGGCCGACCACCGTGCTCCGGGGCGACCAGGGCGCCATCGTGGTGGGCGACGACAGCAACATCCAGGACGGCTCGGTGGTCCACGCCACGGGCGGGGTTTCCCTCACCAACGTGGGCGCGAGGGTGACGGTAGGACACCGGGCGATCCTCCACGGCTGTACCGTCGGCGACGACTGCCTGGTGGGCATGGGGAGCATCGTGCTCGACAACGCCGTGATCGAGCGCAACTGCATCGTGGGCGCGGGGGCCTTGGTGCCGGTGGGCATGCGCGTGCCCGAGGGATCGCTGGTCCTCGGCACGCCGGCCCGGGTGGTGCGAAAGCTCACGGAGAAGGACTACGACCGCATCGCCACCGGTACCACCACCTACGTCCGCCTGGCGGCGGAGTACCTCGCGGCGCGCGCTACATCAGCGGCCCCGCGCACCGAAAACCGATGCTCCCGATGAAGTCGGGGTCGTGGCCGTCGTAAGCGTATCGCACATCTACCCCCGCGCCCGAGTAGTAGGCGCCGCCGCGCTTCTCGGTGAGCGGCTCGCCGTCCCGCGCGCGGTCCAGCGACAGCGTTGCCTCGCGGGCGGCCCCCTCCGGCGTGCCGAGGGTCACCGGCAGCCGCGCGTCAGCGAGGTGCAGCCAGCCGCGGGTGGGCACCTGGAACTGGCTCTGTCCCCCGTGGAGTCGCGCGGAGAGCGGTGAGCCGTAGAGCTCCACCTTCCCTGGCCACACCACCTCCAGGGTCGCGCCCGGCGCCGCGAGGATCGTGTCGCCGTCGAGTTCGATGCCGCTCTTGGACACGGCGGCGGCGAGGTCGTAGCTGCCCCCGGGGTCCACCCACTCCCAGGCCCCGCCGAGCTGGTCGAAGACGCCAAACCGGCTCTCGCAGTGCGGATAGCTCCCGGTCAGGGGCGGCGCTTGCATCGCCAGCGGCGCGGCGCCGGCGTCGGGGACAGCACAGCGGCCGCTCTCCCACGTTTCACCATAGGGATACGCCCAGCCCCCCGGGCCAACTTGTCCGTCGGCGGCGTCTTCCCACTCGCTCGACGTCGCGAGGTGCTTCACGCCGTCGCCGTGCGCGGTCGCCGCGCAAATCTCCTTGGCCGTTCGCCACGACACGCCCTGCGTGGGCGCCCGCCCCGCCTCGCTCACCGCGTAGCTCACCGGGCGCCGCTTGCCGCTCACCTCGCGCACCTCCGTGACCACGAAGGCCTCGAAGCGGTCGATGCAGTGCGACTCGCCCACCTGGGCCATGCCCGCGGGACAACGGGGGGAGGAGCAGGTGGCGAGGGACGGGAGAATGGTCGCGAGGAGGATCAACCGGGTGGCTCTATTCGGGCCCGGGCTCAGCGGGTGGTCCCGAGCGCGACCGCGACGTCGGTCTGGGCGAAGTCGCGACCCTTGAACAGCAGCGGTTCACCACTCGACCGGCTCAGTGCGTAGGCGAAGGTGTCGCCGAAGTTCAGACCAGCGGGGTGGCGGCCCTTCCCGAACCGCCGCCACGCTTCCCGCGCGATCTCGGCCTGTGCCGCGGTGACCGCGACCACGTCGACGCCGGCCCGGTGCAGCATGAGGTCGAGCTCCCTCCCCCCGGGCTCACCCTGGCGCGACTCCACCACCAGCGCGCACTCCAACAGCGTGGCGGCGGAGACCAGGCGCACCGGGTCCGCCTCGATGGCGCGACAAAACGCCAGCGCCTCGGGCTCCCCGAAGAGGATGGCGGAAACCGCCGAGGTGTCGAGGACCATCAGCGTGGCAACCCGTGCTCGTCGTACTCGACGCCGTCGCCCGGGCCCACCACGGGGAGCGCCGATGCCCGCCGGCTGATCTCCATCAACGCCTCGTGCAGCGGGCGGGGGCGGGCGATCCCTTCCAGCCGACGGAGCCGCTCCCTCAGGGCGTTGATCACCGCCTGGGTGAGCGTTTCGCCGGTGTGCGCGGCCAGCTTGCGAGCGAGCTCGTCGGCCTCGGCGCTCTTGATGCTCAGGGGCACTTTCTACCTCGTCAGGAAGATTCTATACATGGGAGGCACGGTGTCAACCGTCGGTCCCAGCGCACGGGCGCCCCACGTGGGATGTGGATCCTCGCCGTGGCGACGCGAACTACGGGGGCTCTCGCTGCCGGTCAGCGGCAGCGCGAGGATGGGCGTCGATCCCCGCGTCGGAGCGGACCCACCGGCGCCAACAACCGGAACGACTTGGCCGGTTCTTCCCGGAGGACGTGCGCGACCTGGAACGGGTGCACGTCCTCCCCAGCATGCAGCTCCCTGCCGCAAACCCACGGTAGGCACATCGAGAGTCGGCGACGGCCACGCCGCTCACGGTACACCGCGACATGCCACGACAAGTACCCGACCTCGGATTCCTGGAGGAAAGAGGCAATCGGGGTCGTTCCCACCTTCACCGGGCGCCAACGCACCATCATCTTGCCGTGAAGATCCTGATCGACCCCCAGACTTGAGGTGGCGCCGGCTCCCGGGCATTTCCAAGCCACACGAGTCCTTTCACCCGCCATCGAAAAAACTCGAGTGGTTTTTCACCGGTGGTCGAAAAATCTCGTGTGACATCCCGAAGTCGCGCCGGGGCTCCCCAAGGCCGCCCCACGTGGGTCGCCGACCCTCCCGGTGGGTGACGGTGAGCGCGCCGCCCTCCCCCCGCTCCACGCCGAGACCCCCGAGGTGAACGGCCCGGTGGTGGGCGGAGCACAGGACAGCGAGGTTTTCGTCGCCGTGGTCGCCACCGTGTGCGCGGAAACGGAGGTGGTGGACGTCGAGCCACAGCCGGTTTGCACAGCCAGGCACCTCGCAGCTTTCGCCCGCCCGGTGCAGCACCCGGCGCCGGGTGGCGGGCGGGATCACCCGGCTCAGTTGGCCAGCCGCGGGGCCGGGCGCGGTGTTCAAAACCTCCGCGTCACACGCGGCCTCGGCCGCCACCGTGTCGGAGAGGTCGTGCTCTGGCGTGCGCGCGTGGCCACACTCGGGGCAACGTTCCACCACCACGCGGTAGCGCTCGGCGGAGACGCCGGCCTCGGCACCCTCGTCGTGCAAGTAGCGATGCGCGAGGGCCGCCAGCAAGGCGCCGTCGTCGATCTCCTCGGCGTCGAGTTCGGAGCGACTGCGGAGCACGGCCAGCGCCCGGCGGATGGTGTCGAGGTCCGCGGCGTCGAGTTCGAGAACCAGTCGGCCGCGCTCCGGGCCTGGCTCATCCATCGCCTCGCGGGTGGGCGGAAGTTCGCCGGGCGACGAACGTGCCACCTCGCGCTCCAACTCCCGCGACGTGACACTCAGCGCGCGACCTACCCACGCCGCCTCGGTGCCGGGCGTGGCGACGGTGATCACCTCTCTGGCCTTCGTCCAGTCGAGTTCGCCCTCGCACATCGCCTGCGCCAGCAGCGGCAGCCGCGGCAGGGCACGACCCACGCGCACGAGGTCCCGGCAGGCGCGGAGCGACAAGTCGAGCACCACCTCGGCGTACTCGGCAGTCGAGGCGTAGCCGAGCTCCTCGTAGCCACGCGTGTGCGCGAGCTCGGCGAGGAGGGTGGCCAGCGCGTAACCGGCCAGGCGATGCTGCCGCCGGGCCTCGAGGAGGCGCTCGTGGAGCGCCTGGGCGGGGGATGTTTCCATGGCCCCGAGCGTAATCGTCACACGGTGGGGAGCAAGGCCTTGCCGACCAAAAAATGGTCGTCATCACCTGCGATCCCCGCAACCGGAGATCAACCGTCACCTTCGACCCCGCTCGTCAACGGGCGCCTCCCCGCGGGGGCGGCGCGGAGCGTTGTTGCGACGGCGAGGTCGGCGGCCGGCTGATGTCGCGGTGGGCGACCTTGTCTGGCGACACCCCGGCGGGGACGTAGGGGCAGGGCGGTTTGCCGCCGGGCAGGGCGCTGCCACGCCCGGTGCTCGCGGCGCGCGGAGCCGCGACTTCGCCCGACCCGGCCACGCGCCCCACGTGGGTCGCCGACCCACGCACACGGCCGGACTGGCGCACACCCGCGCCCGCGACGCCGCCACGCGCCGCGCCCGGCTGCCGTTCCTGTGACCCACGTGGGTCGTGAACTTCGAACCCAACGATGGGGCGACGGCAGGCCGCCAGCGCGAGGGGACGCCGCTCCCGGCCAAGCGCCCCACGTGGGTCGTGTGCCCGCTGCCTCACGATGCCCTTGCTCTCGCCCGCCCGCCGCGGGATCACCTCGCACTCCCTCGCGCCCCGCCCGCCGGATAACAGGCGTCACGATGCTAACCCTCCTCGCGGGCTGCCTCGTCAATACCGCGCTCTACGAGCGTCGGGTGCAGGAGCTCTCCGACGCCGACCAGGACGGTTTTGTCAACCCCGCCGAGGGCGGCAACGACTGCGACGACGACGACGCTGCGGTGTACCCCGGCGCCACGGAGGTCCCTTACGACGGGATCGACCAGGACTGCGACGGCAGCGACCTCGACGACGGCGACAACGACGGGATCGAGGCCGAGGCCGCCGGCGGGACGGACTGCGACGACGACGACGACGACACCTTCCCGGGCGCCACCGACGCCTGCTACGACGGGGTCGACAATGACTGCGGCGGCGACGACGACTTCGACTGCGACGGCGACGGCCACCGGGTCGACAGCAGCACTGGCGGCACCGACTGCAACGACGGCGACGCGACGATCTACCCCGGTGCTGTGGATTCATGTTACGACGACGTCGACAGCGACTGCGCGGGCGACGACGATTTTGACTGCGACGGCGACGGCTACACCGAGAGCGACGGCGACTGCGACGACGACGACGCCACCCAGTTCCCCGGGGCCGACGAGGGCTGGGGGGACCTCGGCACCGCCAACGCCTGCGACGGCGCCATCGACGACCCGGTCAGCGCCTCGTTGGCCGACGCCGACGTCATCGTCGATCCCCCCGCCGACTACGGCTACTTCGGATCCACCCTCGGCCCCGTGCACGACCTCGACGGCGACGGGATCGACGAGGTGTTCGTGTCTGCCCCCTACGCCAGCCCCGACGTGCCCTACCAGGGGGCGGCGTTCCTGGTCCGCGGCGCCGATCTCGCGGGCCACCTCACGCTCGACGCGACACACGACCAGTTGCTCGCCCCCGACACCTACAGCTTCCTCACCGCGCACGGCACCGGGGAACTCGAAGGCGTGGGCGGCGAGTTCCTCTTCGTGGCCTCTGGCGCCGCCGCCGACGGCGCGGGCGTCACCTGGGCCGTCGCGACCGGGAGCATCCTCGACGGGGGCGCGCAGGATCCCGCCAACGTCGCGGTCGCGACGTTCACGGGCGCCGACGGTGACTACGCGGGCACCGCCCCTGTCACCGGTCGCGACATCGACGGCGACGGCGTGCACGACCTCCTCCTCGACGCCATCGGCACCGGCCGCGCGCTCGGTTTCTCGTCCCCCGGCGGCGGCGCGCACGGCGCTGACGACGCCGACTGGGTTTGGACGCCGTCGCCCACCGGCGACTACCTGATCCTCCGCGTGCCCGGCGATGTTGACGGCGATGGCACCGACGACGTGGGGATCACGCAGGGGCCCGACGCGGGGGACGCGGTGGGCGCGGCCCTGTACCGGGGCGGCGCGGGGCTCGCGGGAGGGGAGTTTGGGGAGGGGGCTGCGTTCTACCTGCTTGGGTCGCCCACGTTGGAGGCGGTGGCCGACACCGCTGCCGGCTCCGCCCTCGTTGTCCTGGCGTTTCAGGCATCGTTGTTTGTCGAGCCCCAGGAAGGGGCCACGTACGATCCCCTCGCGGGGGCCGACTACCAGCTCTTCAGGACTGCCGACGAGGCCGCCTTCTCCGGTGCGCTGTGGAGCCCCTCGCTCGGAGCGGCGCAGGCGGCTCTCGTGCTCGCGGCCTACGCCCACCCGGAGGGCACGCAGACGGGCGAGTGCGTCGTGTGGCGCATGGGAGAATTCAGCGTCGACGACTTCTCGACCGACTTGGCGCTGCGCCTACGAGGCGAACGGCCCGGCGACCGCGCCTGCGCGGCGCTCAGCGTGGCTCCAGATCTCGACGGCGACGGCCGCGGCGAACTAATGGTCGGCGCCCCCCTTGCCGACGGCACGTCGGCGGACTCGGGTCGGGCCTACATCCAGCTCAACCCGTGAAACAACGAGCCTGGGCGGCCGGGCTGGTCATCGTCGCTCTGGCCAACGCGATGGTGCTCTCCCTGAATGTCCCCCGCGGCGACGACATCACGTACTTGGCCTGGGCGGTCGAGCGTCTCGACACCGCATGGTCACCGACGCTCCGACCCCCACCATTCCCGGGCTGGCGCCCCGTCACCGCGGCGTGGTGGTGGCTCGGCTGCGGCCTCACCTCGGTGTCGGGCGCCGCGCAGCAGGCGGCACTCGCTGGCCTCTGGATCGCCGCGCTTGGCACGTGGACCTGGTGGTCATGGCGACGCGGGGGCGCGACCGCCGGCCTGACCACGGCAACGCTCCTCCTCGCGACTGATCGCTTTCGTGACCTGGTGACGTGGCGTTCCTGGCTCACGAGCACGAGCGAACTCGCCTTCGGAGGTGCATGCCTGCTCGCCCTCTCTGGGGGACGGAGAGGCGTCGCTGTAGTCGCCGCGGTGCTCGCAGTGTGGTCCAAGGAGCCGGCGGCCCTGTGGCTGTCGGCCGCGGCATGGGTGTTCCACCGCGACGGACGGGTAGCCGGGGCCGCGTTGCTGGCGGGGATCCCTGGTGGCTTGCGTTTCGCCAGCGAGTTCGCCGACACGATGCATCTGGACGCTGATCTCCTGGCTCGCGGCTGGTTCTACCTCCGCGCGACGGTCGCCCTCGGTTGGCCCGTCGTGGCGGTTTTCGTCCTCCTGGTACGAAGGCGGGTAGGAGCGCTGGGCGTCGTGGCTGCGGCTCTCGCGCTCCCCGTGGTGTACCCGGTGTTCAACGCGACGTACCTCGTCGAGGCCACATGCGTCCTTGCGGTCGGGGTGACCGAGTTCGCGGGGACGGCGGCCCGCCGAGCCCTCCTCGCGAGCGCGCTCGCCGGTCTGGCTTTCGGCCTACCGGGATCGGTGAGTAACGCCCGCTACCAAGCGGTTCACCAGCGCGACATGCAGGCGGTATGGTCGCGACTTGCGGCCGCGCCGCCCGTGGCGTACACGCTGAGCGACGGCGCGAACGACGACGCCCGCTGGCTGGCACTGCGACTGCGGTGGGAGCTCGACGCGGCACCTTCAGCCATCCCGCTCTCGGCGGGACCTGTCGCTGGCCTGCTCGTCGATCCATGAGGCCGAACGAGGTGTTACCCCCACCGTCCCTCACCCCACCTCCCCCGCCTTCACAAGTCCCCCGGGGGCTGCGACGACCTCCGCATCGCCACCCGCCGCTGCCCCACGCCCCAACCGCATCCCCACCCGCCACTCGGGGTCCACCATCGGCCTGAAACCAAGTGCCGCGTACACCCCCTGCGCGTCCCGCGTGTGTAGCTCAACCCGGGCGCAGTCCCGCACCGCCGGGTGATCCAGCAGGCAGCGGGTGATCGCGCGACCGAGCCCCCGGCCCCGTCGGTCGGCGCGCACGATGACGTCCATCACGTAGGCGTACTTCGCGGTGTCGGAGACCGCCCGCGCGCTGGCCACCACCTCGCCGCCCTCGACGGCCACCACCCAGGCCGCAGAGCCCAGGTGCATGCGACGGATGCGCTCCGGCGTGGCGCCTCGCTGCCAGTAGGCGCCCGACAACAGCGCCACCACCGCGTCGACGTGCGCCATCGGCTGGGTGACGAAGCGGGCCGTGCCGTGTGACAAGAACGCGGGGCACTGCGCCGGCGTGGCATCGACCATCGCGTCGAGCGCGGCGAGGTCGCCAGGCGCGCCGCGATGCCAGAGCCTCGCCATGATGCCGAGGCGCACCTCCGGCGACTTGTTCTGTCCCACCTTCCGCCGTCCCACCAGGGTCGCGTTCGCCAGCCGCACGACGGCGATGTTTCGCACGGCGGCGGCGTACATCGGGTCGTCGTGCGTGATCGTGCGGTAGCCCCCCTCGGGCTGGTACACCTCCATCATCGTTTGCAACACCCGCGCCTTCGCCACCGGGTCATCGACCGCCTCCAGCGTGCCGCGGGCGTGGGCGCTGCGGAAGTAGGTGGTGGCGGGACACGCACGCTCGGCGTGTTGCCAGGTCGACGGCAGCGTGGCCAGTACCTCCTCGGTGACGATCACCGCCGGGCGACCGATCACCTCCATCTTCTCCCCCCGGGGGGAGCCGTGGAAGTGAATGACCCCGTCGACCACCACCGGGTGGACGGCGCGGAGCACCGGCCCCTGCTCGCCCTCGGCGGCGAGGTGGACGAGGCGGGCGCGCTCGAACAAGGCGAGGGTCTCCGCCGACGAGAGGTATTCGACGTCGAGGAACATGGGCAACTCCTGCCGCCGGAGATACTCCGCATGCGGATCCCACAAGTGGTCCAGTCCTGGAAAATAGCATGGTCCAGTTGGAGGCATCCTGGTGTCCCGTTCCTGGCTTCCTGCCGCTCCTGTCTTCCGGGCGATCGACCTGGTCGACGCGGTCGTGGCCGACGTGCGCCGCGGGCGACTGCGCCCCGGCGACACGCTGCCCGGCAGCCGCGCCCTCGCCGCGTCGCTGGGGCTCAACCGCAAGACGGTGGTGAGCGCCCTGGCGGAGCTCGAGGCCGAGGGCTGGATCGAGCAGTCCGCTGGCCGGCGCGCCCGTGTCCGCGCCGACTTGCCGCCCTCGCCGGTCAATCCAGCCCGCCGCCTCGCCCCGGGTGTCGCCGCCACCCTCCCACCCCCGCAGCAGGTTCCGCCCCGTCCCCCGGGGCCGCGCCCACTCGCCCTCGCGGGCGGGCAGCCGGACCTGCGGCTGTTGCCCATGAGCGACCTCGCCCGCGCCTGGCGACGGGCGCTGCGTGGCCCGGGGCGGGCGCTGGCCGACTACGGTAGCCCGCTCGGCGACGCAAAGCTCCGGGAGGTGCTGGGCGACTGGCTGGCGGCCACCCGCGGCGTGCGCCCCGCACCCGAGGGGCTCCTCGTCACCCGGGGAGCCCAGAACGCCCTGTTCCTGGCTGCGTCCACGCTGCTTCGCCGCGGCGACCGCGTGGCCGTGGAAGCCTGGGGCTACTCGCCCGCGTGGGACGCCTTCCGCGCGGCCGGCCTGGAACTCGTGCCGGTGCCGGTCGACGGCGACGGCATCGTGGTCGACGAGATCCCGGCGGCCCGGGCGGTGTACGTCACCCCCCACCACCAGTACCCCACCGGCGTGGTGCTCACACCGGGTCGGCGCGCGGCGTTGCTCGACCTCGCCCGGCGCCGCGACATGCTGGTCATCGAAGACGACTACGACCACGAGTTCCACTACACCGGGCGGCCGGTGCTGCCGCTGGCGGCCCAGGACCCGGAGCCCGTGGTCTACGTGGGCACGTTGTCGAAGGCCTTCGCCCCCGGCTTGCGGGTGGGCTTCGTGGCCACGCACCCCGCCCGCATCGCCGCCCTCGCCGCCTTCCGCCGGGTGGTGGACCGGCAGGGCGACCACGTGACCGAGCGGGCGGTGGCGGAGCTCTTGCTCGACGGCACCGTGGACCGCCACTTGCGGCGTTGTCGGCGGGTGTACCAGCGGCGCCGCACCACCCTCCGGGCCGCGCTGGCGGCCCAGTTCGGCACCGCGCTGGTGCCCAACGACCCGCCCGGCGGCCTGGCCTTCTGGACGGAGGCCCCGGGCATCGACGTGGACTGCTGGGCCGCTCGCGCCCTGGCGAACGGCGTGGAGATCACCACCGCGCGGCGCTACGCCTTCGGCGGTGAAGCCTCGCCCTGGGTGCGGCTCGGCTACGCCGGCCTCGACGAGTCTGAGCTGGTGGAGGCGGTGGCGCGACTGCGGCGGGGGTGGTGAGGCGCGGCAGGCCGCGTCTTCCGACCGTACCGGTGCTCCCGAACCCGAGGGCACCCACGACACCCACGCCGCACTCCGCGCCCCCCCCGCGCCCGGCTGTCCCCCGGGGGTAGCGGCAGCGTCGGCCCGAGGTGTACCCTGGCACGACGCTTGCTGGGTTCCCCACCATGATTCTCCTCCTCCTCGCCTGCACGTCGGTCAGCCTCTCCGACAACACCCGGCTCAACCTGGATCCCTTCAGCGGAGCGGTATCCCTGGCCTCGCCCTACGTCGTGGGAGCCCAGTTCGACCTACTGCTCGACGGGCCCGCGGCCGAACTCCGGGACTACGAACTCGTCAGCCGCGACGCCGGCGTGCTCTCCATCGGCCGGGGAGAGCTGAGCAACGACGACGACGACGACGACGACGCGCTCATGTCCTTCCCCACCACCGCCGTGGGCGTGGGCAGCACCGAGGTGGTGGTGCTCGGCCCAACCGGCGAGGAGGTGCTCCAGGGCACGGCCGAGGTCGCGGCACCCGACAGCTTCGAGCTGCGCGCGGCCACCGACCTCGAACTCCAGGAGAACCCGGAGCCCGTCGCTACCCCCGTGGTCTACGTAGGTGGACAGTCCGCTTTCCGAGTAGACTTCTTCTTCGGCGACACGCCCCTGGCCGGGGCGGGCGGCCTGGGCGTCGAGAGCAACAACGCCACCGTCGCAACCCCAGATGACTCCACCTTCCCCGATGACGCCGACTGGTTGGTCGTCGAACCGTCGCGGGCCGGCGACTTCAGCATCGCGCTGCAAAGCGGCGGCACGGCCGTCGGCGAGGTCGCGCTGACCGCGGTAAAGGCCGACAGCGTGGCCCGAGTGGACGTGCTCCGCGAGACGGAGAACGGCGCCGAGGAAGGCGACCGAATCGGCGTGATCGCCTGGGCGGAGAACGAGGCGGGCGACCGCGTGTACGGCGTCCCATTCACCTGGACCGAGGAGTGACAGGTGTTCGAGGAGACCGGGGACCAGTACGTCTACGCGTACGACGCCGACCTCACCACCACCGTCACCGCCGAAGGCGCCGGCCGCGTGATCCAGTTCGAGGTCCACGGTCGCGGCGAGGTGTACGACACCAACGACGTGGCGTGCGCGGTAGCCAACGCGGGACCGGTGGCGCCCGCGATCCTGCTGGGGTTGCTCGGGCTCCGGCGGCGGCGGCGAAGCCGCGGCTAGGGGCCGTCGCCGAGGTCTGTGCGCGGCCGTTCCTCCCCTGTCGGCCCCGCCAACACCGGCCACTGCCGCGGATCGGAGCGCGACATCACAAACAGTAGCGCCACCGACGCCAGGAAGAACGCGGCTAACTCCGCCACCGATGGCAGCGCGAAGAGCGCGCAGAAGCCGCCGGTGAACAACGCCACCATCGGGAGCAAGACCCGCAAGGTGAACCGCCACCCGAAGGCGCCGGGGCCGAACAACAGCGCGAGCCCCAGCGAGAGCGCCAGCGCCGCGCCACTCGCCACCGCGACGCTCCACCACCGCACCATGTACGCGAGGAAAACGAAGAAGGTGAGGTGTACCGTGGCCATGGTGACCACGTGGATCGGGCTTGGGCGCAGCCTCGCCGACTGGCTGGCGGTGGCGAGTAGCGCCAGGAACAGGCACAGCGCGCCCGGCGAGTGAGCCATCACCCGGCGCACGTAGGCGAGGTCGGAACGCTGGCTGGCGAAACGCAGGCCGACGTCCTGGGTGGTCGAGACGTTCGCGAGGTCGATGCGGACCACTGAGCGCCCGTCCTCCACGCCACGCCGTTGGTCCAGGCCAAACCGCAACAGGGAAAAGCGATCCGTGTCGACGCGGATCTCGGCGCTGAACTTCGGCAAGATGCGGTTTCGGAACGAGGACAGTCGGTAGGTGAATGCGTCGGCGCCCTTGGTGGCCCAGGTGATGGCCACCTCCACCTCGTCGCCCGGGAACACCTCGGGGACGAGCACGAAGCCGTCGTTGAGTCGAGGACCCGCCACCGGCGTGCCGCCGACGACGACTGTGTAGTCGGTGAGGATCGACGCCCCCGCGGGCCAGGGAAAACGCACACTCAGCGCCCCCACGTTGGGAGTGTCGTTCTGCACGCGGTAACTATCGGCGTGCTTGGAAGCGAATGCATTGAAACTGAGCGTGGCGTACTCCTGGTAGGAGTGCTCCACGTCGGCGCTGAGCGTCACCGCCACGACCGGGAGCGTGGCGGAGCGTGGCTCCGCGACAGTGACCCTCTCCTTCAGCACCGCGTCGGTCTTCTCGACCTGCTCCACCCAGGACAACTCGAAGCTGGGCGGCTCGGCCACGATCTGCCCACCCCACGACGAGGTGAACTCGGTCCACGCGGCGCCGTAGGAGCTCGCCTCGCCCTCGCCCACCCGGCTACTGGCCACCCACAACACGATGGTGCCGACCACCGCGACCAGGCCGAACCACGCCAGCAGCAGCACGCCTCGAAACAGCATCGCGATACCGTACCATCGATCGAGGAGAGCCGTGCGTCAGTCCTCGAAGCTCTTCACCACCGGCGAGGCCGCCTTCTTGCGACGGGCCGCCGCCTCCCGGGCGCCCTGGGCAGTGGTGGCCCGCCGGGTGCGCGCGTGGCGAACCGGCTCGCCGGTGTCGAGGGTGCCGCCGGCGGCGAGGCGCTCCACCTGCCCGATCAGGTGGCGGTCGCGGTCGGTGACGAGGTTGAACACACGTCCCTTGCGACCCATGCGCCCCACCCGTCCGATGCGGTGAACGTAGTCGCTGGCGCGCTCGGGCAACTCCCAGTTCAGGACGAAGCCCAGGTCCAGCATGTCCAGCCCGCGCCCGGCCAGTTCCGTGGTGACGAGGACCCGTCCCTCCCCCCGGCGAAACCGCTCCAGGGCCTGCTTGCGCTCTCGCGGCAACAGTCCCCCGTGGACGATCACCGCCTCGTGGCCGCGCTCTGCCAGGGAGGCCCCGGCGGCATCGGCCGTTTCCCGGCGGTTGCAGAACACGATGCCGCGGACCCGGTCCCCCAGCGAGGTGAGCAGGTCGCTCGCGGCGTCGGCACGCTGCGCGGGCTTGATGGGGATGTTCTTGGTGACCAGCGTATCGGGGGCGGTGTGGGCGTCTTTGGACCAGAGCACGGCCGGCACCACCGGTCGCACCGAGAGCCAGTGGCGGATGGGCTCCGGCAGCGTGGCCGAGGCCCACCAGCACTCCCCGCGTGACGATGCCGCGATCACGGCTTCCACGGGGGGGCGTTGCCCGGGAGCGAGCAAGGTGTCGACCTCGTCGATCACCAGGATCCGCACGTCGGAGAGGTCCACCAGGCCCTGCTTGACCAGCATCGCCAGCCGCGGCGGGTTCGCCACCAGCACGTCGAAGACCTCGCCCAGGCGGCGCTTTGTGTCTCCGGGCAGCTCGCCGCCGCTCACCAACCGCACGCGTAGCCTCGCGGCGTGGGTGAGCGCCTTGAGCGCCCTCGCCGTCTGCACCACCAACTCGCGGGTACTGGTGAGCACGACGCCCCGTGGGCGCGCCGCCACCGCCTGTGCGCCCTCCTCCTCCTCCACCGCCCGCAGCCGCTGCACCAGAGGCACGCCGTAGGCGTAGGTCTTGCCGGAGCCGGTGCGGGCCACGGCTACGGCGGCCTTCCCGCCGAGGAACGCGGGGATGGCGAGGCGCTGCACGGGCGAGGGCGTCACCACCTGCACTTTCTGCAAGGCGGCCACGAGTTCCTCGGCCACGCCGAGGTCGGCGAAGGTGGACATCCGCGGCCCCTAGCCGATTTCGCGGGCACCGTGCTATAAACGCGCCGCGCGGGGCGTCGTAGCGGCGCACCCCCCCACCCCAACGCCGCTCCGCCCCGTGCATTTCCCATGATCCTCCTCGCCGCCCTCGCGCTCGGGAAGTCGCTGGCGGGCGTCTCCCTGCCCGACACGTCGAGCATCGGCGCCACCCCGGTCGTGCTCAACGGCATCGGCCTCCGGGAGAAGTACTTCATCGACATCTACGTCGGTGGGCTCTACCTGCCCGTGGCCAGTCGCGAGGCCGCGACGATCATCGCTGCCGACGCGCCCAAACGAGTCGAGATGCACTTCGTGTACCGGGAGATCAGTCGCGACCAGATGATCAGCTCCTTCCGAGAGGACTTCGGCAACCAGCCCGGCGTGGGCGACAAGACGCAGTACGTCGACACCGTCGTGAGTTGGCTCCCCGCAGCCGTGCGCCAGGGCGACGTGCTCGCCTTCGAGTACACCCCCGCGACCGGGACCACCTTCCTGCTCAACGGTCGGGCACTCGGGGCCATCCCGGGCCGCGACTTCATGCGGGTCGTCTTCGGCGTGTACCTGGGCCAGAAGCCACCGACCGCCGCGCTCAAGGCCGGGCTGCTCGGGGGCTAGCGCAGCGCCGCCACCTCGGCGTCGAAGGCGGCGAGGACCCTAGCGAGCCCCGGCACCCGAGGCCGGTCGCAAGATCGCGCACACCGCGAGCTGGTGGGCGAGGTCGGCACCGCGACCCGCCGCGGTGGGCCAGCCCCGCGCGGTGAGGCGGGCGGCCTCGTACAGGTCGATGGCGATGCGCACCTTCACGCCGACCGGCTGTGCTGCACGCCAGGCGGGGTCGAGCCGTGCGGTGGCCCCCCAGTCGCGGCGGACGTGGGCGCGGAGGCTGGCCGGGTCCAGTTCAGGCAGGGCCATCGCGCCACCTCGGCACCCCGGGGTACGATGAGCCGATGCTACTCCTCGTCACCTCGGCCCTCGCCCTCGAGTTCAACGTCAACGTGGACCTCCCCCCCGAGGCGGTGGCCGCCGGCCTCGACGCCGACGCCATGGAGGCCGAGTTGAAGGCCGCCATCGACGAGAAGCTCCACGTGGCCGACATGGGCGGCTACCTCGACCAGATGGCGAACGCGAACCTGCTCTCCGCCAAGGGCATGGGCGCCGACTACGGCAGCGACATGCAGCGCTTCGCCTTCGGCGGCGCCTTCGGGACGGCGGTCAACGGGGCCGGCCTGAACTTCGACGGCGGCGGCGAGGCCGTCCCAGAGACCGGCTTCGCCTTGCAGATCGGCATCATGGCGGGGCTCAACCTCGGCGCCTTCTCCGACGAGGACAGCGCGCTCCGCCGGTTCAAGATCTACGTGTCGGGCATGAGCGCCACCACCGCCCGCGACCCGCTCGAGGGCACTTTCTTCAACTACGCCGCGCACGCGCAGATCAAGGTGGTGAAGGGGGGAAGCGTCACCGACCCCGTCCGCTGGGGCGGACTGGACCTCACCAGTGGCTACGAGTTCTCCAGCTACGTGCTCACCCTGGCCCAGGACATGCCGGTCAACTCCGATCCCCTCACGTGGGACGCCACCGGCACCTACACCCTGTCCGCCGAGGGCACGAGCATTCCGGTGGAAGTCTCGACGAACTTCCACGTGCTGGTGGTCACGGCCTGGGTCGGCGCCGCGCTGGACTACAACCTGTCCGGCACGGCCGACAGCGAGGTGGGCGTAGCCGGCCCCATCACCGTTTCCTACGACGGCAAGGACGCCGACGCCGGGAGCGCGAGTGTGTCACTGAGCGAGAGCGGCATCGCCGAGACATACACGCCGAGAGCATTCGTAGGACTGCAAGCCGATATCTTCTTCGTCAAGCTCTACGGACAACTCAACGTCACCCTCGACGAGAGCGTGGGGGGACAGCTCGGCGCGCGGGTGGTTTTCTAGCCCAGGCGCGATTCCCCGCAGCCCGTGATACGTTGCGGCATGCTTCTCCTCCCCTTCTTCCTCGCCTGCGTTCCCGTCGACGACGGCAAACTCGACGGCAACGACACCAGCGGTGGCACCGAGCAGTCCGACAGCGGACCGTTGTCCTACGACACCTACGCCTGCGGCTGGGAGAAGCGGGACCCCGGCACGCTGTCGAGCACCGGCAGCAAGGTCGGCGACGTGCTCGCCGACGTGGCGTGGATGGACCAGTGCGGCGAAGAAGTGCGCGTCTGGGACATGTACGGGAAGTACTTCATCCTGTTTCTCACTGCCGCCTGGTGAGGCTCGTGCATCGCGGAGGCCGGTGGCCTCCCAGAGGAAATCGAGAGCTTCCGGGAAGATAACCCGGAGATCCCCTTCGATGGCTTCGTGATCGGACTCTACGAAGACACGAACTCCAACAACCCCCCCAAGAACCCCGACAAGCTCTCCGTCGACTACGCCGAGGCCACGGACCTCGGGCAGCAACTGCCCGTCACCTCGGACCTCGACGGCACGATGGACGAGGTGGTGCCCATGGACGGCGGGCGCCCCTTCAAGTGCGCGATGAGCCCCGAGATGGTGATGCTCGACTGCGCGAGCTCATCCCGCAACAAGCAGGCGTTTGGCGCGATCGAGGATCACTGGGCCGACAACGGCGGCTAGGCGGCGGGTACCTGACTTGCCGTGGGCGCGATGAATCGCGCCACCACGTGCCGGGGCGCCACCACGTGCCGGGGCGCGACCGGAGGGGCGGCCGCGACTACTTCGCCGGCCCCGAGGCCGCCGTCTCCGCCACGTACACC
>CAYHRZ010000002.1:0-1919 GCA_964359125.1 uncultured Klebsiella sp.
GCCTTTGCGCCGCCGACGGCTACTACCGCTCCGGCTACGACAACGACTGCTACGACTACAACGACCAGTCCTCGCCGGCCGCGAGCGTCTACAGCACCAGCCACCGGGGCGACGGCAGCTTCGACTGGAACTGCGACGGCACCGAGACCAAGTACTACCCCTCCTCCGGCGGCTGCGGGTCCTGGCCAGGTTGCAGCGCCAGCGTGGGCTGGGACGGCGGCGTGGCCTCCTGCGGCGCCACGGGGAACTACCTGAGCAGTTGCAGCGTGGACTGGTTCACTTGCGAGGAGAACACTTCGAGCCTCACGCAGCCCTGCATCTAGGCGCGCGGCGAACGCGGTCGCGACGCGAAACCGTGGTCACGACGCGAAACGTGGTGGCGCGAATCATCGCGCCGGCGGAGTCCCTCCCTTCAGCAGCCGCCCCACGAACAAGAGCGCGATCGCCCCCATCACCACCCCCGTCCACAGGGTCGCCACCCGGATGAGCAGCGCGGTGGCGACGATCTCCCCCTCGGGCAGGCCCAGCAGCGTCTCGGGGAGGGCGACGAGGGCCCCGTCCGCGAGGAAGAGCCCGCCGGGGGCCGCGCCGCCGAGCACCGTGGCGAAGGCGTAGATGAAGCAGGACACCTCGAGGCCCACCTCCCGGCCGAAGCCCAGCCACACCAGCTGGTAGCCCCAGCACTCCGCGAACCAAGCGACGATCGAGACGACCAGCGTGACGAACAGCGGCCAGGGAGCGAGGCAGGCGCGGAGGGCGCGGTACATCTCCTCCAGCTTGTCCGCCACCCGGCGAATAAGTGGAAGTCGCGACATACTACGTATGATGGCGAGCGACAGCGCCTCGTTCATGAGCACGGCGATCGCCGCTAGGCAGGCGCCGATGGTGCCGTACACGAGGTAGGCCTCGTCGGCGGCGAAGCGGGACACCGACACGGCCGCGATCAGCAACGCGGCGATGCCATCGGTGAGCCGTTCCGCGACCAGCGCGGGGATGGTGGTCGCCATGGGGGCCCCGGTTCGTTCACGAACCAGGTACGGCTTCAGGATTTCGCCTGCTTTGCCGGGGCTGATCACCATGGCTAGGCCCGCGACGAAGACGAGAAGGTTGTCGGCGAGCGAGACCTGCACGCCCAGGCGCCGCACGAGCCAGTGCCACTTCAAGAACCGCAGCCAGTAGTTGCCCAGCACGGTGAGCACCAACGCCGGCACCAGCCAGCGCCAGTGGAAGGCGCCGAGCGCCGCGCCCACCTCGGAAAATCCCGCCCACGCCGAGATGCCCACGAAGAGGATCGCGGCGAGCGCCAACGACCCGGCCAACCACGACCTGAAGCGGTAGACGAGGTTCTGGGCGTCGGCGGGGGCGGTCGTCAAGCGCGCCGGCCTATCGCGCGCGGCGGAACAACCGCAGGTCGGGCCCCATCCGGTCGTAGTGACGGAAGCCGCTCACCGGCATGTAGAACGCGTCTTGCTGGTCGAAGCGACCGGTGCCGGTCCCGCGGGAGCCCACCTCCTCGTGGACCAGCGTGTACCGGGCCGCCACCAGCTCGGCGATCTCCGCGGGCACAGCCGAGTAGAACGTCAGCCCCGACGACTCCACCTCCAGGTACTCGGGAGGATCGGCAACCACCGCCGCGGGCGACACCTGCGAGGCGAAGTCGATCCCTTGTTTCTCGACAAACAGCACGTCGTAGGCCGGGCGATCACCCTGGTAGTACTTCATGTCGTCGGGCTTGCGGAAGCCCGCGCTGTCGGCTCGCCCCCGCCTCGCCTCGTACTCGCGCGTGTTGTTGGCCACGTTGCGCTGCAACATCGGGGCGCCGGTGTAGGCCCCGGCGTGCACGATGGTGCTCTGTGCGGGGACGTTGGCCTCGATCCACGCACCCATCGCCGCGCGCGTGTCGCCGGCGAGGAAGAGGC
>CAYHRZ010000002.1:1929-2339 GCA_964359125.1 uncultured Klebsiella sp.
AGGGGGTCATGGAGGGGCTGGGCTACCACCAGAACCGAGCGCCCTTCCGCCGGCGAGGAAGAGGCGGTCTGCGTGCAGCGAACTGTAGGCGGGCATCGCCGCCACCAGGACCAAGTTGACCGCCGCTCCACCCCGCGTGCTGCGGTTGGCCAGGGCCCGCAACGCTGAACCTGCGGCCATGCACAAGAACGGGACCACCGGGAGCATGTAGCGGTAGAAGGCCGTCTCGCCCTTGCCGATGGCGAGGAAGTAGAGGATGGGGAAGCTGTACAGGACCAGCGCGCGGCGACCGCGCTTGCGGAAGGCCAAGCCCATCCCCACCAGCGCGGTCACCAGCCCCACGACCCCCATGCCGTGTGGCAACGTGCGCAGGGCGTGGTGTGCGTACCCGATTCCCACGTCGACGTGGT
>CAYHRZ010000002.1:2349-24800 GCA_964359125.1 uncultured Klebsiella sp.
GCCGACCAGGAATCCCGCCAACATGACCGCGAGGGCGACCATGGCCTCGCGGGCGGCCCGCGGGCCGAACCACGCCGAGAGCACCAGCGGCACGGCCAGGAGCGCCGCGTTGTACTTTACGCTCGTGGCCAACCCCGCCACCAGGGCGGCTCCGAGCAGCCAGCGCCGCCCACCCTCCCGCGCGTGACGGTCCGCCAGGATCACCGCCGCGGTGACGCCGGTCGTCATGGTGATGTCGGTGACGCCGAAGTGGCTGTCGCGCACGTGGAGGAAGTTCACCGCCAGCAACGCCGCGCCCCACAGGCGCCCGGGCCCGGTGGTGAGCAACCACACGCCCAGGGTGCCCATCGCCACGGTCCAGAGCCGCACCAGGAGGCGAAACTCGGTTTCGGCGGCGAAGAACGCCCGCAGGAAGTCGTCCTGGCCGGCGAAGCGGCCCAGGGCGCGCCCCACGGCGTAGTCGCCGCCGAACAGGGCGAAGACGATGTACTTGAACAGGCTCGGGTAGTTGAAGGCGTGGGGGTTGAAATCCCCGCGGCCGAACTTCATCGCCTGGTAGGCGATGGTCTGCTCGTCGGGGCGGGCCTCGGCCATCGGCAGGCCAAAGTCCACGCCCGCCAGGCGTAGCGCGAGCGAAAGCGCCAGCAGGGCGGCGACGACGACGCGGCGGGAGGGCGATCGCACGACCCCCGGGATAACCGGGCGCATGCCGGCGTTCCGGGTGAGTTCGAGGGTCCACGGCAGCATCGACGTCGAAGCCGCCAACTGGCTCGTCGCGATGGGCCTGGGGATGGAGCAACTGGGCATCGGCGCGTCGCCGGACCGGTTGGCCTGCGAGCGCCTCGTCAACGGCACGGTGTTGGTGCGCGACGTGCGCAGCGGCCAGGGCTACTCGGTGCAACCCCTCGACGGGGGGGAACACGAGGTGCCCGAGCCGGAAGAAGCGCTGGAGCTACCGGGTGAGATGTACGGCCCTGGTGCCGACTTCGACACCGAAGACGTGGCGCCCGCGCCGCACGTGATCAAGGTGGCCGCCGAGTCGATCGCGGTGGCCCCCGACCTGGACGCGGCGCTGGGGTTGGCGGTGTCGGCGGCGGTGCGCGTGGGCAAGGCCCGCGGCGGGTCGGCCCTGGTCCGCGACGGCGACAGCCTGCGGTTCCGATTCGTGGTGGGCGAACACGCGGAACGCCTGCGTGGGATGAGGATTCCCGTGCACGCCGGGGTGGCGGGCTTCTCCGTTGCCCACGGCGCCGCGCTGGTCGTCAACAACGCCTACTCGGACCCGCGCTTTTATCGCAACGTGGATCGCCACACCGGGCACCGCACCCGGGCGCTGGTCTGCGCGCCGGTGGGGCTCGGCGCCCGGTGCCTCGGCTGCATCGAACTGGTCGATACCCTGGGGGCCGAGGGCTTCTCCGACGACGACTTGGCCGAAACCGTGTTCCTCGCGACCGCCGTCGCCAACCGCGCGGCGACCCTCGGGCTCACATCACCACGATCGACTTGACCAGCGTCGTCTTCAGCTCGGTCCGCAAGCGGTCCTGGAGCTTGGTGTACATCCCCATGTCTTCCTCGTTGTCGCCGCCCTCGGCGGGGTCGTCCTGCTCCCGGGCCGGGTGCTTGTAGAGCCAGAACTCCACGCGGGTGCCGTCGTCGGTCGAAAACCGCCACTTGTGGCGGTTGGTGACCACCCCCTTGCTCCCGTCCTTGAGGACGACATTGGCGGTGGTCCGCAGCGTGCAGTCGTACATCCATGGGGAGAAGTCGGAGCTGTAGGTGCAGTCGGAGTCAGCGACCGCGCCCGGGGTGACGGCGATGGACTTCACGTCGGTCCACGCGACGCCCTTCTCGGTCTTGCCGACTTCGAGGACGATCTTGAGATCAGCGGGCTCGGAGGTCCACCCCTCCTCGCCGAAGAAGTCGCTGCTGCGCTCGATGCCGGTGACCACCAGCTTCTTCGCGACCCCGTCCGCCGCGGTGTACGTCACGGTGAGGTTGGCGTTCTTCGCCCGGCCGGACGACTCGACCGGGGGCGCCTCGGCGGGCGCGGCGGCGGGCGTGCTCGCTGCGGGGGTGGCAGGGTCGGCGGCGAGGGCGAGGGCGAGAGAAAGGAAGGTCATGGTTCCCCTCCTAACCGTTGGACGGGCCCCGCTCATTCCTCATCCAACCCGCCAGCGCCAGGGCGCCGAGCGACACCAGCCCGAGTTGTTGCAGGCGCACCAGCAGCGCCACGGCCATGGCGGTGGCCACGTCCAGGCCCGCCGTGGTGGCCAGGAGGCCCGCGAACATCGCGTCCCACCCCAGCTGCGACCCGGGGAAAGCGAAGAGCACGATCGCCCCGGCGGTGCTCGCCGCGTAGGTGAATACCAGCCCCGCTACTTGTGGGGGCTGCCCCATCCCCAGCCCCGCGATCCACACCCCGGCGATCACGCAGGCGTGGCCGGCGACCGCCCAGCCGGCGGCGCGCAGGTAGGGGCCCGGCCCGGCACCACGGAGCAGGAGCAGCGCGTCGGTGAATCGCACCACGGAGGCGTGAAGCACGCCGACCAGCGGGAGCCGTCCCACGGTGGCGGCGGAGAGCCGGGCGAGTTGCCGGGGTGCCGCCGAGAGGGCCGCCAGCGTCGCAGCCCCGCCGCCGATCGCCATCGTCGCGAGCTCGATCCACGCCGCCGCGCCCTCGGGCAAGTTCACCAGACGGCTTTGCACCAGCCCCATGGCGACCAGCCCGGAGAGCCCGAGCCCGATGAAGCGGGCGTGGATGCCCGCGGCGAGCGCAGCCTCGGCTGAGAACTTGAATCGCCGCCCGGCCATGGCGGCGCCCACCACCTCGCCCACCGGGCCCGGGAGCGCGTAGTTCAAGAGCGTGCCCACCAGCAGGATGGTCGTCAGCGGCACCACGGGGGCGTGCGTGCCCGGGGGAAACAAGGCTCGCCAGCGCAGGCCCAGGCACACGATGCCCGCCGACATCACCAGGGCCGCCAGTGCCAGCCAGGGCAGGCTGAGCCGGGCGACCAGCTCGGCTACCGCCTGCTTCTGTCCCCCGACGGTGGTGACCACCGTGGCCACCGCCACCGCCAGGCACAGGAACACCACCGCCCAGCCCAACCCTCGCCGGGTGGCCCCTTCCAGGCTCGGGACCTCCACGGGCGCGCGCACGGCGCAGGGCCTAAGCTACTCGCTGTCTTGCAACATCATCGACATCGAAACCGCGATGGCGTTCGGCGTCGGCACGAGGCCCCCCGTCACCGCCTGGTAGGGGATGGTCACGTCGAGGGTGAGCGTGTCGGGGGTGCCTTCGGCGTCGCCGGTGAGGTCGCTGTAGTGGCCGGCGATGGTGGCCGTGCTGAGGTCGAAGTTCAGCTCGGTGAGCACGGTCTCGCAGCGGGTTTCCGCGAGGGTGATCGGGTCCGGCACGTTGTCCTGAGGCATCACCACCGCGTACCGCACCCCCTCCCGCACGGCGCGGGTGGCCTCGCTGCGGCGGTAGAGGAGCCAGCCGTACTCGATGATGCCGAGCAGGATCACCGAGATGACCGGTGTCCACAAGGCGAACTCGATGGCGGCGACGCCTCTCCGGTTGCGACGATGGTGGGACCAGGGGTGGGCCATCAGTCCTGGAGCTCCAGGTACATCGACATCTCCGCGGCCACGTTCTCGGGAAGGGTGTTCCACAGGCCGAGCAGCGGCGTGAACGGCATCCGCGCGCTGACCACCAGCACCTCGGACGGGCTGCTTCCCTCGTAGCTCGCCGAGATGGTGGTGAGCGCGGGGTCGATCCCGTAGGCGGTGAGGTTTTCCTCGGTGTACTGGACCGCGGCGTTGGCCGGGTCGAGGAAGGCGTCGGACTGCGACCGGGTCACGGCGCGCCGGGTGCCGTCGAGGACAGCGTCCATGAACTGGCTGCGTTGGAAGAAGTACCAGCCCCAGTCCATGATCGCGAAGAGCATCGCGAAGAACGCGATCGCGATGAGCGCGAACTCGACGGAGGTGGCTCCCTGGCGCGACCGGCGCATGCGCCTAGTCTACTCTACAAGTGCGATGGGGATCGACTGCGCGATCTCGAGGAGGATCTCCTGGAGGTCGCTGGAGCGCGCGGTGTTGTAGGCCTTGCCGTAGCCCCGGGTCAGCGACGCCATGAACACCTCTTGTTCGGGGCTGCTGGTGCTGTTCATCGAGACCGTGAAGATGTTGGTCCCGGCGGCGTAGGCGAGGTCGGCCTGCTGGACGGCGTAGGCGGCGCGGGCCAGGGCGCAGGGGTTGGTCTCGGCGTTCCCACCCGGGCAGGTGGGGCGGCCGTCGCTGACGAGCACGATCACCTTGGTGTTGCCGTAGCTGTCGTTGTCGTCGAGGTGCTGCCGCGCGATGCGCAGGCCGGGGCCCTGGCTCGTCCAGCCGGCGACGCCGTCGTCGCCCGCGGCGTTGCAGGACTGCATCCAGCTCCCCTTCAGGTACTTCCCGTACGACGTCCCGCAGTAGCGGCGGTCGTTGCAGAGCGTCCGGTAGCAGTTGGTCAGGCCGCTGCTCTTGGTCAGGTTCTTGTTGGACTTGCCGTCGCCATACCATTTCGTTCTGATGGCGCTGTAGCTCGACTCGATCTCGCCGATGTTGCTCACCATCACGCTGCCGCCGGTGAACGTGTTGAGCCCGATGCGGTCGTTGGGCAGCCTTCGGGTGTTCATCTCGTCGAGGAAGCCCACCACCGCCGCCACCGCGTCGTCCATCTCCTGGAGGAAGGATCCCGTGACGTCGAGGGTGACCATCACGTCGCGGCTGCGGAAGGCCCCCACCGCTGCCGCCGAGGCGCCCACGCTGTCCTGGTTGAACAAGGGCCCGAGCAACAAGGCGATCGGCCCGTCGGCCTGGGACGCGTTGCGGTCGGCGCGCACCCGTACGGCGTTGGTCACGGCGCTCCCCGCGGTGAAGGTGGAGGACGCGTAGTCCCACTCGCCGTAGCTGAACGCGACGTCGTCGATCGTGACGTGCTCGCCAGCGGCGGCGTTGAGCTCGGCCACTTCTTGTCCCAGCGCGGTGGCGGAGCTCTCGTCGCCGGACCGGCGCAGCTCCACCAGGGCGGCGTGCGCGGCGGCGTCGGCCGCGTTGTGAAGCTCGAATTGCGTGGTCCGGACGTACGTGAGATCGATGGCGAGGGCGGCGAAGAGCACCAGCCCCAGCGTGCAGACCAGCATGATGACGGAGATCGACCCGCGGCGGCGACGAGCTTGGATCACGGGGTCCTCCTGCCGTGCGTGCAGCGTAGAGTCCCGCCCTGAGACTCGCAACCCCGTAATCGCAAAAATCAAAAACCAGTTGACGGCTCGTGCCGCCGCCTACTCCGGCGTGTCCCACGGGGCGCTGAACGCCCAGCCGATGGCGCGGTCCGCTTCCACGCACTCGGGGAGGGCGGTGCCGTCGATGCTGACCACCACGCAGTCGCCGCACAGGCCCTCGCCGCCCGGGCCGGTCGCGTCGGCCTCGATGTCGGGATCGGTGTCGGTGTCGGTGTCGGTGTCGGCGTCGGCGTCGCCGCCGGTGTCGAAGCCGGTGTCGCCCTCGGCGGGCGGCGGCGGACCCTCGAGCGGCGCCACGCGCTTGAACGAGTAGGCTGCCTCGTTGGCGGCGAACACGCCGATGGTGCCGGCGTAGTGCTGCGCGTACTCGCAGCCGTTCGCGGTGCCGAGCGCCACGCGGTTGCCGTCGATCTCAGCCGTGCCCCAGTCGCCGAGGCCGACGGTGCCGTACTGGTGGTCGATGTAGGCGGCGCCGTCGTAGTAGGCCAGGCTGGCGTCGGTCGCGTGGTACATCACGCGGGCGTCGTCGGTGGGGCGGCTGTTCACCTGGAGGTCGGTGCGCACCCGGTCGCCCACCCCGCTCGTGGTGCGGCTCACCGTCACCGTGCCAAACGCTGTCCAGGCGTCGTCGATGCCGTCGTCGGGGCCGAAGTGCTCGAAGGAGAAGACCAGGGCGCCCCCCGCGCCGTAGCTCACCGAGGCCGAGCCCACCCAGTGCACGCCCGCCGAGTCCAGGCACCCGTCGGCATCCGTGGTGATGGCGACCACGCTCGGCTGGATGGTCACCACCGGGCAGTCGCGGAAGTCCTCGTAGAACAGCGCCGAGACCGTGAGCCACAGGTTGATCGGCAGGTCCGGCGACGACACCGCGAGCAAGTCGGCGACGATGTCCTCGTCGACCTTCCCGGGTGAGTCAGGGATCTCCCCCGGCAGGGCGACGCAAGCCGAGCATCCCAGCCCCGTTGCCAAGAGCAGGATCATTGGCCGACCGTAGCCGTGACGGTGGGGGTGCCCTTCTCGGCGTCGGTGGCGGCCTTGCGGGCCTGCTCCCGCGAGGCCAGGGCGTCGATACCTGCCAGTTCGTAGTCGGCGTTCGCGGCCGATGCGCGGTCCAGCGTGCCCTGGACGGCGGCCGCCTCGTGGTAGGAACGACCGAAGTCGTACTGAATGTGGGTCGGCTGGCCGCAGGCGAGGATTCCGAGCAGGGTGATCATGGTGACTTCTCCTCGAGGAGGCGTGAGAGGGCGGTCATGGCCTGGGGGTGCCCCGGCTGGACGACGACGGCGGCCTGGTAGCTGGTGAGCGCGGTCGCCCGGTCCCCGGCGGCTTCGCAGGCGGCGCCGAAGTTGTAGCGGGCGTCCGGCTCGTTGTTGGCGGCGCGGAACGCCTCCAATGCCTCGTCGTAGCGTTCGACGCGGACGAGGGCGAAGCCCAGGTTGTTCCGGGTGCGCTTTGAAGCCGGGTCCAGTTTGAGCGCGGCGCGGAAGGAGGTGATGGCGGGCTCGTACTTGCGCGCCGAGAGCTGCACGAAGCCGAGGTTGTTGAACACGTCGGCGTTGGCGGGGGACAGTTTCGCCGCGCGTTTGAGCGCCTCCTCCGCGTCGCCGAGTTGTCCCCGGTCGGCGTGCACGATGCCCAACTGCGCCCAGGCCTCGGCCTCCCGGGGGTGCCTTTTCACCACCGAGGCCAACAACGCCGCGGCGTCGGTGCTCAGCCCTCGCTGGTGCATGGCCCGCGCCTGGGCCACGTCGAGGGCCACGCCGGCGGTGCCGTCGCGCCGCATCTCGCTCACCATCTCCAGCGCCTGCTCCGCCATGCCCGCGTCGAGCAGGGCGCCCAGCACGTGCATCTGCGTTTCTTCGCGCACCCGCGGGTCGCTGAGGTCGGGTTGGACCTCGTTGACGTTCGCGGCGAATGCGAGGGACAGCGCCAGGATCATTGCTGCACCACGCCCCGGCTCGCGGCGGTGGGGAGCAGGATGTTCTTCATCGAGATCGCGGCCGGTCCCAGCAAGATGATCAAGAGCGTGGGCAGGATGAAGACGATCATCACGATCGTGAGTTTCGGCGACACCTGAGCCGCCTTGGTTTCGGCTCGCTGCATGCGCTTGATGCGGATGTGTTCGCTGTGCACGCGAAGCGCCCGGGCGACGGATGATCCGAAGCGCTCGGCTTGCACCAGCACGTTGACCAGCGACGTGACCTCCTCGATGCCGATGCGTTCTTCGAGGTGCCGCATGGCTTCGACCCGGGGAACGCCGGCGAGCACCTCGTGCGACACCAGTTGCAGCTCCATGGACAGTTCCGGCGCGGCGATCTCCATCTCGTCGGCAACTCGGCGAAATGCCGCGTCGAGTCCGAGGCCGGCCTCGACGGCCGAAACCAGCAGGTCCAGGGCGTCGGGGAAGGCGCCGAGGATGGTCTCCCGGCGCTTCTGCAGGGCGTTGGTGACGTAGAGGAGGGGCGCGTAGTACCCGATGCTGGCGCCGACCATCAGCCCCGACGCCGTCCACACCAGGGTGGTCTTCTTCAAGAGGCTGAGCAGGAGGAACGCGAAAAGTGCCCCGAAAACCAGCCCCACCGTGCGCGAGGCGCTGTAGAACTCAGGGGCGGACTTGCTGCGGAAGCCGGCCTGGACCAGCCAGCGCCGGGTGACGACGATGTCGCTCTCGGTGCCCGCCGCCAGCCGGGCCGCCTGCCGGGTGAGGGTGCCCAGGCGGTTTGGGGCCAGCGCCCCACCGGGCGCGCCGGTGAACTCGGCCAGGCGGTCCGCGGCCCGGTTGGCGGGCACGACGAACTGCCAGGCCCCGTACGCCAGGAACGCGACGAACAGCACCGTCGCGACGATCGCCGGGAGCAGCAGCGGCTCGTTCACAGGTCCACCTTGCTCAACTCGCGCATGATGAACACGCCGAGGCCGAACATGGTGCCGCCCACGAGGAGCAACAGGTGCCCCAGGGGATCGGAGAACAACGGCTTGATGTAGTTCGGGGAGAAGATGGTGATGAGCGTGCCGATGGCGAAGGGCAACCCGCCGAGCACGAAGGCGGTGAAGCGTGCCTCCGAGGTGAGTGCCTGCACCTTGCCGTGGAACACGAAGCGGCCGCGGATGGTGTTGGCGATGTTCTGGAGGATTTCCACCAGGTTACCGCCGGTGTCACGTTGCAGCAGCACGGAGCTTACGAAGATTCTAAGGTCGAAGCTGCGTGGGTTTCGGTGGCAGAGGTTCTGAAAGCACTCCCGCGTATCGCGACCGAGATTCTGCTCCTCGAAGACCCGACCGAACTCGCTGGCCAATGGTTCGGGCATCTCCTCCGCCACCATCCTCATGCTCTCGCCCACGCCGTGACCAGCCTGGAGGGAGCGAGCCAGCAGGTCGAGGCCGTCCGGCAATTGCTCGGTGAGGCGCTGGATGCGGGATTCCGCCTGTCGCGACAGCAGGATCACCGGCACCATCGCCGCGCCCAGGCCGAGCACCGCCGCCCCGCTGCGAAACAACAAGAACGCCGCCGCCATCCCCACCAGCCCGGAGAGGAAGATGCGCTGGAAGAGGACGGTGACCGAGTACGGGCTCCCCGCCTGTCGCAGCGTTTCTTCGAGCGACACCAGGACGCTGTCGCTTCCCGGCTTGGCCGCTTTGAACTTGAGCAGTGGCGAGGTCTGCGTTTCCTGCAGCGTGCCGATGCGACGGGCCAGTTCCCGCTGCTCGTCGTCCTTGCGGGCGTTCCAGGTCCAGTACGCGAACTGGCCGAACAAGAGCACCGCCGCGATGACCACGGCCACCGCGATCGCGAGGAGCGTGGTGTTGGGGTCAGACATCTTGCTCGAACCTGAATAATTCAGGATGTAGGTCGATTCCGAACTTGGCGAGGCGGCTGGCGAAGCGGGGGCGCACGCCGGTCGCGCGGAAGGCCCCGCGCACGCGACCCTCCTCGTCGATCGTGCGCTGCTCGAACACGAAGATGTCCTGGGTGGTGACGACGTTGCCCTCCATGCCGATCACCTCGGTCACGGCGAGCACGCGCCGCGCGCCGTCGTTGAGGCGATCCAACTGCACGATCACGTCGACGGCCCGGGCGATCATCTCGCGGATGTTCTTGTCGCTGAGGTTGGGCATGCCCATCCCCACCATCGTCTCCAGGCGCGCCACGGCGTCGCGCGTGCTGTTGGCATGAATCGTGGCCAGCGAGCCGTCGTGACCGGTGTTCATCGCCTGCAGCATGTCGATCGCCTCCCCGCCTCGGATCTCGCCGAGGATGATCCGGTCGGGCCGCATACGCAGGCAGTTCTTCACCAGTTCGCGCTGCGTGACCTCGCCGCGCCCCTCCACGTTCGGGGGCCGCGTTTCCAGGCGCACGACGTGGTTCTGCTGCATCTGGAGTTCGGCGCTGTCTTCGATGGTGATGATGCGCTCGCCATCGGGGATGAAGCTAGACAGTACGTTGAGCAGGGTGGTCTTGCCGGAGCCCGTGCCGCCGGAGATGATGACGTTGAGCTTGCTGCGGACCACGCCGCGGAGCACCTCCATCATCGGGCGGGGGCAGGATCCGAGGGCGATGAGATCCTCGTGGGTGATCTGCCGGGTTCCGAAGCGGCGAATCGACACGGCGGGGCCGTCGAGAGCCAAGGGAGGGATGATGGCGTTGAACCGGCTGCCGTCGGACAGGCGGGCGTCGACCATCGGACTGGTCTCGTCGATCCGGCGGCCCACCGCCGAGACGATGCGCTCGATCACCTGCATCAGGTGCCGGTTGTCGTGGAAACGGGCGTCGACCCGCTGCAAGAGGCCGCGCTTCTCCACCCACACCTGGTCGAATCCGTTGACCAGGATGTCGCTCACGTCGGGATCCTTGAGCAGAGGCTCGAGTGGTCCCAGCCCCAGGATGTCGTCGAGGATTTCCTCGACCAGTCGCTCCCGCTCCATGCGGTTGAGCGGCAGCGCTCGTCCCTCCACCTCGATGGTGAGGGTTTCCCGCAGCTTCTCCGCCAACTCGTCGCGAGGGGTGGAGCCCACCTGCTCGAAGTCGAGGGACTCGATGATCTCGTTGTGCAGCGCCCGCTTGATGCGCTCGTACTCCTCCTGGTTGGTGGACCCCGGGGTTTGACGAAAGCGGGCTTGTGCGCCGCGGACTCGGTCAATGAGGCGAGAAGACACCGGTCACCTCAGCGCCCGAACAGGCGCGACATGAAACTGCTCGAACTGGCCTCGGGGACGATTTCCTCCCCAGTGACGAGGCCCACCAGGGCCTCCACGTCTCGCGCCCCCTGGCAGCGACGGTCCACGTCGCGCAACAGGCGCCCCTCGTTCACCGCGCGCATCACCAGTTTCTCCTCCGCGATGGTGGCGTCGACCTTTCGGCCGAGGTTCTGCTGGATGTCGTCGAGGGTGAGGCCCATCGCGCGTCGATCCCAGCGCGACACCACCAGGCGAATGCGATCCCGTTCGAGCCCGAGCTTTTCTACGAACTGCAGGCGTCGCCACGTATTTTTCACGGAGGGGATGTCGGGTGTCGTGACGAGCACGATCTGGTCGGCGACGGTGGCGGCGGTGACGCTGGCCTCGTCGAGGGAACTCCCGCAGTCGGCGAGGACGTACTGGTAGGCCCGCGACGTTGCCGTGAGGACGCGCATCACCAGGTCCCCGCGCGGCTCCTCGCGCTGCTCCAGGTCCACGGGTTGGCCGAGGACGTGGACCTTGCTGGCGTGCACGGCGATGCTGCCGGACAGCATGCGCTCGTCGAGGCGGTTGATGTTGCGGAACACGTCGGCGATGGACTGGGGGATGGCGAGGTCAAGGAACGCCGCCACGTCGCCCATCGCGAAGTCGAGGTCCACGGCGCACACGCGGTGTACCGGGCTGAGCTCCCCCGCCAAGTTGATGGTGAGGAAGGTGGTGCCCACCCCACCCTTGCTGCCCCAGAGGGCCACGACCTTCCCGGACTCGTCCTCGCCGTCGTCGGCAAAGGTGGCGTCGTGGACCGCCTGTCGCAACAACTCGGCGTCGGCGGGCAGCACGACGAACTCCCGGTAGCCTGCGCGCATCGCCGCGCGGATGCGGTCGGGATCCGCCCCCGACGAGAGCGCCACGAGGTGGGTGCGGCTGCTCTCCTGGAGGATGGCGGGCGCAAGCCGAACCGCCTCCTCGAAGTCACTGTCGAACCCCGTGATCACCACGTCGGGGCGTTGTTTGCGGACAGCGGCCACCGCGTCTTCGTATTGGATGGGCGTGGTCGGCAGCACGGCCTCGGTGCCGAGCGTCTCGCGGACCTGGCCCATCGCGCGCGCGTCGACGCCCACCACGATCACGGTGGCCGCGTTCGACGGTGAGGTCGGGTTGACGGGCCGCACGCGCTACCGCTTCAGGCCAAAGGCGCCCGTCGGCTGGGCTGTCCGGGTGCCCGCCTCGATCAACTGCCCCATCATGAAGAGTTCAAAGTCGTTGGGGTTGTAGCCCTCGGTGGAGCCCGGGGGCACCGGGACCTCGTTCGCGGCCATCGGGCGTACCAACTGCGGCGTGACGAAGACCACCAACTCCGTTTCCTTGCGCTCGTGTTTTACGTAGCGGAACAGCGCGCCGATCACCGGCAAGTCGCCGAGCAACGGCACCGCCGCCCGCGTGCTCTCGACCCGCTCGTCCAGGATGCCGGCAAGGGCGAAGGTCTTGCCGCTCTCCACGCGCACGTGGGACTTGTACTTGCGAGAGACGATGCCGGGGATCTCGATCCCCGAGAGGCGCGTGCTGGTGTTGGGGTCGATGCCGCTCACCTCGACGTACATCCGCACGTCGACCACCTGGTTGTCGAGCACGGTGGGGACAAAGATCAGCTTGACCCCGTACTCCTTGTACTCGATGGTGATGCGGTTGCCGACCTGCGACACCGGGATGGGGATCTCGCCGCCGACCAGCGACTCAGCCTGCTGGCCGGACAGCGCGACGAGGTTGGGCTGCGCGAGGGTCTTGGCGAGGTTGTACTGCTCCAGCACCGACAGCACGCTGGCGATGTTGACGGCGCCGGTGACCATGCCCACCACGCTGAACGCCTCGGCCGAGGCGGCGGTGGCCACGCCGTAGTTGACGTTGGGGATGGCGTCGGGATCCCAGAGCCCCGCGTCGAAGCTAGCGGTCGACTGGGGGCCCTGGATGCCGCCGAGCATCGTGCCCGCACCGCCGATGAGGTTCAGCCCCATCTCGCGCAGGCCCGTGCGGCTGAGTTCCGCGAAAACCACCTTGAGTTGGACCTGGTGGTCGCCGCTCACGGTCATCAGGTTGATGAACTCCGGGTCGTACACCCGCGAGATCGCCGCGATGCGCTCGAGCGTGTCCATGTCGGGGACCGGCCCCTCGACGCAGAGGCGATCCCGCAGCGGGTACACCCTCGGCGGCTCCGCGCCGTGCACCGTTTCCCTGATCCGGCGCTCCATGTCGCTCAGGTCGTTGGTGACGATCACCCGGTAGGACTTTGGACGCGCCTCGTCGCCCCGGAACCACACGTAGAGATCCGTGTTGCCGACCTCCAGGCCCCGCACTTGGTATTGCCCCTCTTCGAGCAAGCGAAGTTCGGCCACGTCGGGGTCGCTCAGCAGCACCCGGGCGATCGTGCGACCCTCGCGCATGATCACCGAGGTCCCGACGCCCACGTCGATCAGCAGCGAGGATGCGGCTGCGGCGGGTGGGCCCTCGGCGTCGCCGGCCCGGGCTCGAGCGGGGGCGAGCACGGCGACCAGCCCGAGCCAGGCCAGAGCCACGAAGTTCCAGCGCGTCATCGGTTCTTATTCCGCTTCTCAGAGGTTTGGCTGCTGGTGCCGTCGGCGTTGAACTTCACGTCGGTGCGGCTGCTGCCCTGGATCACGACCGCCGAGGGACCGCTGGGCAGTTCGGCGGTCGCGGGCGCCTTCCCCGTGCTGGGTGGTGGCGCGGCCACCGGGAATCCGATGAGGGCGCGGGAGGTAATGGGCCCGTTGTCCGCGTACTGCATGATGTCGATGTCGCTGCGCAGCACCACGTGGATGTCGCCCTGGGCGACGGCCAGCGCGAGCTTCTCGGCTTCTTCGGGCGTAAGTTCCAGGGTGATGCTCGGCTTCATGCGTCGCATCATGTCTTGTTGGCTGGACTTGGTCTTCTTGGTGGCCTTGTCGTCGGGGCTGTTGGTGGCCGTGGTCTTCTGCTCGGCCGCCGACTGGGAGAGCGAGCCACCCACCGCCAGCACCTTGATGCTCTGCAGGATGGTGTCGGTGGCCCACTTGGCGTTGGCCTGCGTGGGATCCTCGGGCTTGATCGTGACGATGATGTCGACGTAGTTGCCGGGCTGGAGCAGCCCCGCCACCGCGTCCTCGGTGTTGGTGCCCACCGTCATGGCGCGCTTGCCGGGCGTGACGACCGCGTTGAGGCCGATGCCGGCGTCGGGACGCGCCAGCCGATCCTCGCGGATGGGCTCGTTGACGAGGATCCGCTCGCGGGGCGTGCGGCCCAGCACGTCGCCGAGGGCGGCGTACACGCCCTCGTCTGGGACGGCGCCGATCGGCAACTGCCGGAGCACCACGTCGTCTTCGCTGATGGGGAGGCCCATGTAGAGATCTCGCTGCGCGATCACGACGTCGACCGTGTCGTGCGGCTTCTTGGCCTCGCTGAGCTGCTCCTGGCTGCGCTTGACGATGCGGAACACCATCCCCGCCGCCAGCACGGCGAGCAGCAAGGAACCCACGAGAAATAGCCCCGCGCGGGTTCGCCCGGGGGACTGCTGCCGTTGCATCGAGAGGTACTCCCTGCGCCCGGTGGGATTCTATGTGAAACGCGGCCCCGTCGCAATCTCGGGGCCGCGGTCGGGGGCCCGCCGCCCGGCGCCAGCGGGCCAAAAAACACGACGGGCGGGGCGCCCCGAGGGACGGCCCCGCCCGCGTGGTGCCGCGGGAACTACCCGGACGAGGCGCTGTCGACCGCGTCGCTGATCTGCGAGAACAGCGCGTCGAGGCTGTCGCCGAGGGCGGTGAGGGCGACGATGATCGCCACGGAGATGAGACCGGCAATGAGGCCGTACTCGATGGCGGTGGCGCCGGACTCGTCGTTGATGAGCTGCTTAATCATGGTGTTGCGTTCCTCACGGGTTGAAAGGGCCGAGCCCTGGGGGGCATGAGCATCATAGCGCGGCTCTCCGAAAAGCAACAAGCGGTCTGTAGAAATAAACGAAAAAACCTGTAATGGTCGTTAGGCAAATGCGATCACAGCCACTTGCCGAGCGCGGAAATACTACGTGACATGTTGATGAATTCATCGAAGTCACCCCCCAGCGCGAGGCCGCGCCACCCCCGGGGGGACGCGGTGCCGAGAACGTGAGCTACCTCACGTTCAGGCAGCGCGAGTGCTGCGGCAATTCCGCTCGTCTGCTCGGCCACCCGGGCCCCCAGGCGCAGGGCGTCGGCGCGGACGCCGGCCGGGATCGCTTCCGGCACCGGCAGGCTCGTCGCGCGGGCCAGGATGTCCAGGATGGCGTGTCCATGCTGCTTCCACACCTGCGAGGGCATCCGCCGGTTGTCGCGCATGGCCTCGACGGACCGCGGTCGCCGCCGGGCGAGGTCCAGCAGGATGCCGTCGGTCACCACCGCCGCCGGCCAGAGGTTGCCCTCGCGGGCGCACGCCTCGCGCCACGCTGCGAGCGCCGCGAGGACGGCGCGGTCGGCGTCGTCCAGCAAGTGCGCGGCGCCGACCCGGCGCCACGCCGCGCCATCGTCGGGCTCCGCGAGGGCGTCGGAAAGTTGCTCCGCGAGGCAGGCCTCCAAGAGCGCGTCGTGCCCCCGCTCCCTGACCCGGGCGCGCAGCACGCGGGCAATGGGGTCGAGCACCAGCACGTCGCCGGCGGCGTAGCGGAGTTGTTCCTGGCTGAGCGGTCGTCGCGACCAGTCCGACATCGTCTCGCCCTTCTCCGGTGCGCGCCCCAGCGTGGCGGCGGCGATGTCGACGAGGCGGCGGGGGTAGCCAAGGCCGCAAAACCCCGCGGCAACTTGGGTGTCGAACCAGCGGGTGGCGCGGGCGCCCGTGGCGCGGGCGAGGATCGCCACGTCCTGGGCACCGCCGTGCACCAGCAGGGGTTTGGATGCCAGCAAGGGCCCGAGGTGCGCGAGGTCCAATCCCGCGCGCGCGTCGACGATCACCGCCTCGCCTTGGTCGCCGCGCAGTTGGACGAGCATCAGCTCGGGCCAATAGTGCCGCTCGGGGTGGAACTCGGTGTCGACCGCGAGTTCGGACGCGTCGGCTAGGCGCTCCACCCACGTACGAAGCTCCACGGCGGTGCGGACGAAGACGGCCATGCTCGCGACTAACCGTGTCGATGCCACCGGGGCCGCCCCCGCCGCCCGGCCCCGCGGCTTAGACGGGCGCGTGGTTTTTTTCGCCTACCTCAAGGAGCGCTTCCCCCTCCCGGCCTACGCCCTCCTGGTCACGTTCTTCTACGGGGCAGGCGCGCTGTTCGCGCAGCGGGTCGGCAAGGGCGCGCCGCTCTGGTGGTCCGCGCCGGTGATCCTGCTGGCGTTCTTCCACCTCCGCGTGTTCGACGAGCACAAGGACTACGCCAAGGACTGCGTCTCGCACCCCGAGCGGCTCTTGTCGCGAGGGGTGGTCACGCGAGGCATGCTGAAGGCCTGGGCGGCGGTGGCGATCGTGCTCCAGGTGGGCATCGCTGCCCTCGCGGGGCCGCTGGCGCTGGCGGCGTGGGCGGCGGTTTTCCTCTTCACGGTGGCCATGCGGGTCGAGTTCGGCGTGGGGCGCTGGTTGAACCAGCACATCCTCACGTACGCACTCACCCACAACCCGGTGGTCGGCTTGCTGGCCATTTTCACGTGGGCCACCACCGGCGCGAAGTGGAACGACCGGTTCTGGTGGTTCGTGGCGGTGGCCTCCACCACCTCGCTGGCCTTCGAGATCGCCCGGAAAACCCGACTCCCCGGCGAGGAGATCGCGGGCGTGGAGAGCTACTCCTCCGTCCACGGCCGGGCGCGCGCGGGGCTGATGGTCTACGGCCTGGTGGCGATCTCGGCGGTGCTGAGCGTCTCGGCGCTCACGTCGATCACCCGCGACTGGCGCTACGCGGTGCCCGTCTTGCTCGGGGTGGCGGTGGCCCGGGGGCTCACGCGGGAAAGCGCACCGCAGAAGCGGGTGGAGTTGGCGGCTTCGTTGGCGATGTTGCTTGATTTCGGCGCCATCTGGGCCGCGGCGGCCTTCGCGTGAGTGCCCGGCTCGGAGGCAAGGGCGCGGGCCTCGTTCGCCTGCGGGACGCCGGCGTGGCGGTGCCCCCATTCCTGGTCCTCGAGCCCCTGGCCGACCCGGCATCCATGTTCGACGACGTGCCGCGACTTGGTGAACTGCTGGCGGTCCGGTCCAGCGCGCTGGGTGAAGACTCGGCCACCCACTCCTTCGCGGGGCAGTACGTCTCCGTGCTCGGGGTTCGGGGCTGGGACGCGGTGCTCGCGGCGGTGGCGACTTGTCGCGACTCGGGGCGCTCGGAGCGCGTGCTCGCCTACTGCGCCGCGCACGGCATCGAGCCCTCGCCCGTGGCCGTCGTGGTGCAGGCGATGGTGGTGGGCGAGGCCAGCGGCGTGTGCTTCACCGCCACCCCCGAGGACCCCGACCGGGTGTTGATCTCCGCCGGCTTTGGCCTCGGGGAGGGCGTGGTCCAAGGCGCCGTGCCCTGCGACAACTACCGGGTCGGGGCCGACGGCAGCATCGACGCGGAGGTCGTCCACAAGGACGTCGCGGTGGTGCTGAGCGAGGGCGGCACGGTGGAGACAGCGGTTCCCTCCCCCGACGAGCCGGCGCTTTCCGATGGCCTCGTACTCGAACTCGCGGCCGCAGCTCGTCGTCTTCGCGATGTGTTCGGTACCGAGTTGGACATCGAGTTCACCGTGGCCCAGGGCAAGCTCTGGTTCCTCCAGGCCCGACCGGTGACGGTCCCGATTCCCAGGGGGCGGCGGCTGTTGTGGGACAACAGCAACATCATCGAGAGCTACAACGGCGTCACCACGCCGCTGACCTACAGCTTCGCGCAACACGCCTACACCATCGTCTACCAGTTGTTCCTGCGGGTGATGGGCGTGGGCGAGGCGGAGATCCTCGCCCACAGTTCCGTGTACCCGCGGATGATCGGCCTTGTGCGCGGTCGCGTCTACTACAACCTCAACGCGTGGTACCAACTGGTCCAACTCCTCCCGGGCTACCGCTACAACGCGGCGTTCATGGAGCAGATGATGGGCGTGGCCGAGGTGGCCCGCGACGACGAGGTGGGCACAGCGAAGGCGCCGCGCTCGCTGGGCGACGGGCTGCGGTTGCTGCGCTTGCTGGGTGTCCTCGGCTGGCGACTGCGGACAATCGACGCCGACGTGGAGGGCTTCCGGCAGCACTTCGACCGCGTGTACCAGCCGTGGCGTCGTCGCGACATCGCAGCGATGGCGCCGGAGGAGTTGGTGGAGGCCTACGAGGTGCTCGAGCGCGAGTTGCTCTGGGCCTGGAGCACGCCCATCGTCAACGACTTCCTCACGATGATCTTCTACGGGACGCTCCGGAAGCTGTGCGCCACGTGGTGCGGTGACCTCGATGCCAACGGTGTCCAGGGGCAGCTGCACAACGAGTTGCTGTCGGGTGAGGGCGGCCTCGAGAGCGTGGCGCCGATGCACGCGGCGCTGGCGATGGCCGAAGTGCTCCGGGGCCAGGTGTCACCCGAGTTCACGCTGGACCAGGCCCGCGCCGTCCCCGGCTTCGCCGCCGCCTGGGACGAGTACATCGACCGGTACGGCGACCGGTGCGTCAACGAGTTGAAGCTGGAGACGCCCTCGCTCCGGCAGGATCCATCGTTCCTGGTCGAGTCCCTACGGAACTACCTGCGGGCGCCGGCGGTCGACGTCACCGCGGAGGGCAAGGTGCGTCGCGATGCCGAGGCGCGGGCCTTCGGCGGGCTGTCGGGGATGCGGCGCTGGGTGTTCTCGTGGGTGCTGGGCCAGGCCCGCTCGCGGGTGCGCGACCGCGAGAACCTACGCTTCCTCCGGACGCGCATCTTCGGCCTGTGTCGCGACATCTTCCGGAGCCTGGGCGCCCACCTCGCGGGGGGGCGCTTGCTCGACACGGCAGACGACGTGTTCTACCTCACCGTCGCGGAGTTGCTCGGCGTGGTGCGGGGGACGGCCCCCTCGCTGGCCCTGCGCGAGACGGTCGCCCTGCGGCGCCGGGAATTCACCGAGTACCAGCACGGTCCGGCTCCCGACGACCGGTTCTACACCCGCGGGGCCGTGCACCTCCACAACCCCTTCCGCCGTCCCAAGAAGGCGGCTGTGGCCGGGGGCCTGGCGGGTACGGGCGTGTGCCCGGGCGTGGTGGAGGGCGAGGTCATCGTGCTCAACGACCCCCACGAGGGCGCGCGCTTGGATGGCCAAGTCCTGGTTGCCTTCCGGACGGATCCTGGCTGGGTGCCGCTGTACCCGGCGATCCGGGGCCTCCTGGTGGAGCGGGGCTCGCTACTGAGCCACTCGGCGGTGGTGGCGCGCGAGATGGGCCTGCCGACGATTATCGGCATCGCCGGCCTCACGGCCGCGCTGAAGACCGGCGACCGGGTGCGGATGGACGGTGCTGCCGGGACGGTGGAGAAAATCGGGTGAGCACGCTGCGGAGCACCGTGGAAGACAGTGTGCTCGCCCGCGCCATCTCCTACGCGCAGTGCTGGGAGGACCCGGCCGTGCTGCTCGAGGCACTGGCGGTTGGCCCCGCCGACGACGTGCTCTCCATCTGCTCGGCGGGTGACAACAGCTTCGCCCTGGCGATCGCCGGCGCCAACAGCGTGACCTGCATCGACCTCTCGTTCCCCCAGGTGGCCCTGGCCGAGTTGAAGTTGGAGGCGGTCCGCGCCCTGCCGGTGCAGTCGGTGCGCAGCCTCTTCGGTCTCGGGCACTTCGGGCGACGGGTGTGGTTCTACCACTTCCTACGGGAGCGCTTGCGACCCGAGGTGCGGGCCTACTGGGACCACCACGAGGAGGTGATCCGCCTGGGCTGTTTGGAGCAGGGGCGTTTCGAGAAGTACCTCACCACGTTCCGCACGCGGGTGCTCCCTCTGGTTCACGGTCGCGACACCATCGACGCGCTCCTCGCCTGCGCCTCGCTCGACGAGCAGGCGGCGTTTTACGGCTCGCACTGGGACACGTGGCGCTGGCGCGGCCTGTTCCGGTTGTTCTTCTCGCGCGCGGTGATGTCCCGCACGGGGCGCAGCCCCGAGCACTTCGCCCAGGTGGAGGGCGAGGTGTCCTCGCGCTTCCTCGAGCGTGCTCGCCACGCCTTGACCGCCATCCCCGTGGCCGACAATTTCTTCTTGCGCTGGATGCTCACCGGCAACCACGGCGACCTCGAGGCCGGCCCGGCCTGGCTCACCACCGAGGGGCACGCCCGGCTGAAGGCCGTGGCGGACCGGGTGTCGTTCGTCCACGCCTCCCTCGAAGACTTCCTGCCGCGGGCCGAGCGCAAGTTCAGCGCCTTCAACTACTCCAATCTCTTCGAGTATGTCCCCGCGGCTCACCACGAGCAGTTGCTGCGGCTCACGCTCGACGCGGCGGTGCCGGGTGCCCGGGTAGCCTACTGGAACTTGTTGGTGCCTCGGTCGCGACCCCACTCACTCGCCGATCGCCTCCGCCCCGATCCGGAGCGGGCCGAGGCGCTCTTGGGGCGAGATCGAGCCTTCGTCTACGGCGGTTTCAACGTGGAGACCGTGGTCGGTTAGCGGGGGCGCATGTCCATCGGTGAGCGCGCGGTCGACGTGGTGCTCCGGCTGCGCTGGCCATTTCTCGCCCTCGTGGTGCTGCTCACCGCGCTGTCGGCGGTCTTCGCGCAGCGGATCGGGGTCGACAACAGCGTGGAGGTGTGGTTCGTCGACGGGGACCCCGCGCTCACCGGCTACCACGAGTTCCAGCAGGCATTCGGCAACGACGAGGTGGTGGCCATCGCTGTCCACGACGACGGCGGTGTTTTTTCCGCGGCTGCGATGGCTCGGATCCGGGCGGTTGGCGAGGCGGCGGCCGCGGTGGACGGTGTCGCCCGGGTCACCTCCTTGGCCACGGTCGACGACATCCGCGGGGAGATGGATGCCGATGGTTTTCCGATCCTGAGCGTGGGCAACCTCGTGGGCGACAATCCCGACTGGGACGCCACCCGGGCCCGGGCCCTGGCCGACCCGCTGGTGGCCGGCCGCCTGGTGTCCAACGACGGCAAGACCGCGCTGGTGGTGGTGCAGATGGCCACCATGGAGGGCTTCGACGCGCAGCGGGATCGCGTGCTCGCGGGGCTTCGGGCCGCCGTGGCGCCACTGCTGGGCGAGGACTTCCGGCACGCGGGCATCGGCGTCATCTACGCGGCGCTCAACCAGCTCAGCACGGTGGACTCGGTGGTGTTCGTGGTGGCCAGCTACCTGCTCATCATCGGCGTGTTGTGGGTCTTGATGGGGCGGGTGCTCCCCATGGCGGTGTCGATGGTGACGGTGGGAATTGGCGCCGGCTGGCTGCTGGGTGCCTACGGTTTCGCCGGGCGCGACATCAACATGGTGACGATGATCCTCCCCACGCTGGTGCTGGTCATCGGCGTCTCGGACTGCGTGCACGTGATGAATCACGTGGCCGAACTCAGCCCGAGTTGGACGGGCACGCGGGCCGAACTCGTGAAGAAGGCCGCGGGCTTCGTGTTCATGCCCTGCCTGTTCAACACTGTCACCACCGGCGTGGGTTTCGCGTCGCTGGCCACAGCGCCGATGGCGGTGTTGCGGGACCTGGGCGTCTACGCGGCCGTCGGCTTGTCGGTGGCGTTCTTGCTCTCGTTCATCCTCTGTCCGCTGGCGCTCTTGTCGCCGCGGTTCGAGCCGTCGTTGTCGAACCACGGCAAGCTCCAGAGGTTCGTCGACGGCTGCGCCGCGCTCGCGCTGTCGCGACCACTACCCGTGCTCGCGGTCACCGCGATCCTGGCGCTGGTGTCGATGCTCGGCATCAGCCGCATCGTGGTCGACACCTACTCGCTCGACTACTTCCGAGAGGGCCACCGGGTGCGCCAGGACTCGGCGTGGATCGAAGCTCAGGTGGGCCCCTACACGCCGTTGGAGTTCGTGGTGCGTGGCCCCGGCCGGGTGGACGACCCCGCGATCCTGGTCGCCATCGACCAGTGGGAACGGGCGATGGAGCAGGACCCGCTGGTGGCCTGGGCCTCCAGCGCAGCGGACGTGGCCAAGCGCCTCAACCGGGAGTTGTCGGCGGACGGGGCGGAGGTTGTCCCCAGCGAGCCGGCGGCGCTGACCCAGGCGTTCCTGTTGTACCAGTCCTCGCCCGAGGTGGACCTGTCGTCCCAGGTGGAGGGCGACTGGAGGTCGGCGCGGGTGACGGTCGGCATCCCGATGTTGTCGGCGGCGGAGATGGGCCAGTTGATCGACCGGCTGCTGGCGCGGGCCAAGATGCCGGTCGGCGTGACGGTCACCCCCACCGGCTACCTGCCGCTGTACGTCCACATGATGGACTACATCGTCCAGAGCCAACTCAGCAGTTTCGGGCTCGCGTTCGTGCTGATCTTCGGGCTCATCGCGGCGCTGTTCCGGAGCCTACGCCTCGCGGCGCTCGCCGTGCCCGCCAACCTCACGCCGATCCTGCTCACGCTCGGGGTCATGGGGTTCTCGGGCATCCGGCTCGACGTGGCCACCGTGACCATCGGCGCCATCGTGCTCGGCCTGGTGGTCGACGACACGGTGCAGTTCCTGTACCGCTTCCAGCACGAGCTCTCGGCGCGGGGCGACGTGCACGAGGCCGCCCGGGTGACGGTCTCGGGGGTGGGGCGCTCGCTGGTGATCACGGCGATCGGCCTCTCGCTCGGCTTCTCGGTGCTCGGCCTCGCCGCCGTGAAGTCGGTGGCGTGGTTTGGCTTGTTGGTGGCGCTGGCGCTCGGGACGGGCGTGTTCGGCGACCTTCTGGTCCTGCCGGCCATGCTCGCGCTGTTGCCACGGGGGCTGGTGCGGTCGAAAGACGGGGGATGAACCCCTTGACGGCGCGCTGGTTTTCCCGTGCAATACGCCGATGCTCACTCTCCTCGTTGCCACTGCCCTCGCCCAGGAACCCAACGACGTCGCGCCGGAGGCCGCCGAGGGCGAAGGCGCCGAGGGCGAAGGCGCCG
>CAYHRZ010000002.1:24900-34517 GCA_964359125.1 uncultured Klebsiella sp.
GGGCGAAGGCGCCGAGGGCGAAGGCGCCGAGGGCGAAGGCGCCGAGGACGAAGCCGACGCCGAGCCGGAGGGCACCACCACCGTGAAGGTAGGCGTGCACGTCAACGACATCATGGCCATCGACCTCCGCACCCACAGTTTCATGGCCGACGGCTACATCTGGATGAAGTGGACGGGGGACCGCGATCCCGCCTCCGGCATGGAGTTCATCAACCCCTACGAGCTCTGGGGCCACATGGAGGAGATGAACTTCGAGGAGCCGGAGGAGCTGGAAGACGGGACGAAGTACCAGGTGATTCGTTTCCAGGGGGGCTTCTCGCAGAAACTCCCGCTCTACGATTACCCCTTCGACAAGCAGGTGCTCACCGTCATCTTCGAGGACGCGGTCGACAACACCGATGGCGTCGTCTACACCTCCGACGGCATCACGGTGAACCCCGCGCTGGTGCTGCCGGGCTTCACGATCGGCAAGCCCAACCTTGCCATCGAGGCACACACCTACGAGACGACCTTCGGCGACCCGCGCCAGGCGAAGCCGGAGACGTACGCGCGCGCCCGCATCGAGATCCCCATCGCCCGGCCGGTGCTGGCGTACGCGGTAAAGCTCCAACTCCCGGTGCTCTGCGCCGCCGTGAGCGCCGTCTTGATGTTCTTGTTCTCGCCGTCGCGGGTCGACGCGCGGGTGAGCGTGGGCATCACCTCGTTGCTGACCATCGTGGCGCTACAGATCACCTTGAACGAGGACTTGCCCGAGGTCGGCTACCTCACGTTGATGGACAAGCTGTACGTGTGCGCCTACCTGGTCGTGATCAGCGGCCTGCTCGCCGTGGTGTACAGCACCCGCCTCGTCGAAACGGGCCACGAGGACCGCGCGGTGGCCTTCGACCGCAAGGTCATGTGGACGATCATGGTGCTTTTCGTGGTGAGCGTCGCGTTCTTGTTGGGGGCGGCCGCGACCTGAGAATCGTCGTGAGGCGCTATGAACGACGCAACCACGGGGCGCCGCGTTGACTGCGGCGGGGGGCGCGCCTACTGGTCGGAAAACTCGTTCTCCACCAGCATGCCGAAGTGCATCACGCACATCTCGTCGAAGGCGGTGTCGCCCACCGTCACGTCGAAGGGTTCGGTGAAGTCGTCGGCTACCAGCGCTTCCCTCAGCCGGTCGTTGCCGAGGGTGTTGTCGTAGTGACAGGTGATGCGCATGCGATCCTCGGGTCGGATCGTGGGCATCTTGTCGACGGGCACGTCGTAGAGGTAGGTCTGTTGCCAGGAGGAGTCGAAGCGCTCGATGTGTGACAGGCACTCGCGCGAGCCGTCGTCGTGCTCGAGGTCCATGCGGATGTCGAGTCCGGCGTAGTGCATGTGGGGAAACACGCCCCAGATCGGGTACTCGTTCTCCGAGAAGCCGTCGTCGCGGTCCTGCTGGCCCCAGGTCTCGTACCAGATTTCCTCGTGGTTGGCGGAGTTCTTGGGAATCCCGAAGTGGCTGTCTTCCCAGCCGCCGCGGTAGGCCACCGGGGCCCAGTTCACCTCGGTGGCGTGGGCGCCCCCGAAACGATCCATCCACGCGTAGTACCGGGGCTTCTCGTCGAGCCAGCGCACGGCGATGCCGGTGTTGTCGTACTGCTCCTCGTCCTTCTGGTGGTAGTGGAAGGTGAGCAGGATGCGGGCGCCGGGCTCGACGGTCATCCCCGAGTTGGGCGGGTAGTAGAACGGCCCGGTATTGGTGATCCAGGTGAAGAGGAGCTTCGTCTCTGGGATCTCCTGTGTGGGGCAATTGTTCACGCCGTTGCTGCCGTCGGCGGGGGCCGTCACGCCGGTAGGGTCGCTGGCCACGATGATGTGGTGGATCATGTTCCCGGGGTCGGGGATGATCTGCAGGGCGTCGATCCACCCCTCTTCCCCCTTCCCAAGCGGGAAGCTGAAGCAGAGGTTGTAGTCGAGGGAGTCGGGGTCGCCGGGGATGGTGGCGTCGCTGCCGGGGAGGTACTCCACGTTGTCGCCCGTGAGCAGGGGCACCCCCGGTGGCTCCACGGGCGTGGCGCTGGCCTCGTCGCCCTCGGGCGTCCCGCCCTTCACCCATGCCCGCATGGTCGCCAACTCGTCGTCGGTGATGCGCGGGTCGTCGGCCCAGGGTGCAGGCGGCGTGCACGTCTCGGAGTCGGGGATGGGCCAGGGGGGCATCACGTAGGGGGCGTGGTCGCTGCCCTGCATCTTGCCGAGCGCCGCCTCGGCGAAGGCCACCACCTGGGCGTAGTCGGCCAGGACGATGGGGTTGTAGCCCTGCTGGTGGCAGCCGGTGCACTTCTCGGCGAAGATCGGGCGTACGTCCTGGTACCAGGTGGGAACCTGCGCCGGGACCGAGTCGCCGTCGGTGCCCACGGGGTCCGAGACGTTGCAGGCCGCGAGGGCCAGGACGAGTAGCCCCGCGGGGCGTTCGGCAGGGTATCGGGCGGCGGGCATCGGCTCGGCGCGACAATACCCCCGGTCGCGCGGGCCGGCAACCGCCGGGCACCGCGCTACTGAGGCGACGGGATCCACACCAGCCGGTCCCCTTCGCGGCGAGCTCGACCCCGTGCCAAGGCCCGCCCCACGGCGGCGCCGAGTGCGGCATCAATCTTCGCGCCTCTCCGCGAGAAGCCTAGCTGTTTCGCCAGTAGCTTACGACACGCGCCCTCTTCGATGGCGATGGCCCCGGCGAGGATGGTCGCCAGCGCGTCGTCCACCGTGGCCGCAGAAAGCGCGTCTATGTCACGACGGGTGCCGGGCGCCGGCGGCGCTGGCGCCCAGGGGGGCGCCGGGATCCGGCCGTCGGCGGGCGCCCGCGCGCCGCTGGGGAGCGCCCTCGCGGGTCGCGGTGCCGCCGATGGCGGTGGCGGCGCCGCTGCGCCGGCGCGGGCGTCGACCAGGGCCGCCAGGATCCGCTGGGTCTCGCGCTCGCGGTCGTACCACCAGTCCAGCGTCCACACCCGGCAGAGGCGCCAGCCCAGCCCCGCGAGCACCTGTGCCCGCAGGCGATCGCGGTCCCGGGTGGTCGCGGCGCGGGCGTAGGTCGTGCCGTCGAACTCGATGCCCAGGAGAAACTCGCCTGGGCGGTCAGGATCCACCACGGCCAAGTCCACCCGGTAGGCCCCGCTGCCCACCCGAGGCGCGACCGTGTACCCGTGGGCGGCGAGCGCCCGGCTCACCTGTGCGGCCACGCCAACGATGGTGCTGGCGTCGTGCCCCGCCCCGCCCAGCCCCCCGCCGGCCTGCGCGTAGTGCAGAAACGCCCGGAGGTGAATCACGCCCTCCGCGGCCGTTCGCGACAGGTCGATGCGGTCAGGGGGTAGCGAGGAAAACACGCGAAGGCATCGACGGGCGCGCGTGACCGCCACGTTGAGGCGCCGCTCGCCGCCGGGCTTGTTCAGGGGCCCGAAGTTCATCGCGACCTGTCCCTGCTCGTCGGGGCCGTAGCAGGTGGAAAACAGGATCACGTCGCGCTCGTCGCCCTGGACGTTCTCGAGGTTCTTCACGAACACCGGTTCGTGGAGGTCGGTCGAGAAGTGCGGCTCGATCTCCGGGTGCGCGCCCCGCGCCTCGTCGAGGAGATCCTCCACCAGCGACTGCTGGGCCACGGAGAAGGTGACCACGCCGAAGGTCCGCGAGCCGGGATCGTGGGTGGACAGGGCGCTGACCAGCCAGGCCACCAGCGCCTCGGCCTCCTCGGGGTTCTGCCGGGAGCCACCGCGGCCGTACACGCCCGCCACGGGATGGTGCCGCACGCCGAGGTCGTCGACTTCGTGGCGCGCGGCCGGGAAGACGTGCAGGCGAGAGTCGTAGAACCGCTCGTTGGAGAAGGCGATCAGCGCCTGGTGCCGGCTCCGGTAGTGCCAGCCCAGCAGGTGCTGGGGCAACCGGGCCGCCACCGCCTCGTCGAGGATCGACTCCAACTCCACCAACTCCGGCTCCTCGTCGGCGTCGGACCGCTCGGACTGGAAGAAGCTGGTCGGGGGCAGTTGCCGCGAGTCGCCCACCACCACCGCGCTGTTGCCGCGGGCCAGCGCCCCGATCGCGTCGTGCGTCCCGATCTGCGAGGCCTCGTCGAACACCACGAGGTCGAAGCGCCGACCGCCCGGGGGCAGGTACTGGGCCACCGACAACGGCGACATCAGCAGGCAGGGCTTGAGCCGCGGCAGTAGGTTGGGGATGGCGCCCAGGAGGCGACGGATGGGCCAGTGGGCGCGCTGCTTCTTGGCCTCGCGGGCCACGATCCCCGCCTCGGTGCCCTCGACCACCAGCGCCGGCCGGCGCGCGTCGAGGCGAGCGAGCACGAACTGGCGGGCGCGTGAAAGGTGCTCGCGGTCCGCCTCCACGAACCGCCGCACGGCGAGGTGCTGGGCGTCGCCGGCAAAGGTCGCCAGCGCGGGCTCGGCGTCGCGGACGGCGCGTGTCCAGGCCGCGAGCACGGCCCGCTCCGCGTCGGTGTCGAGACGCGCGGCCACGGTGGTGCCGGCCGCGTGGGCGTCGACCAGGGCGCCCAGGCCGAGCGAGGTGACGCCACGGGCGGCCGCCCGGTAGAGGCACCAGGGGCGGAACTCCCCGGCGGCGGCGATGCGCTCGTCGACGTCGCCCGCGTCGTCGACGGCGGCGAGGACCTGGACGGCCTGCCGGGCGGCCGCGGGCTGTTCCATCGCGGCCCGGGCCCGAGCGGTGGTCGTCGCCAGGGGGCCACGGGCGGCCGCGAACCCGCCCTCGAGGGCGGTGCGCAGGGGCAGACCCGCAGCTTCGGCCTCGTCGACCACCTCCACCAGCTTTTCTTGTGCGGCCAGCACCCCCGCCAAGCCCTCGACCTCCGTGCCATCCCACGCCCCACCCAGGCTGGTGACGACGCCGGCCCGGTCGCGTTCGACGGCTGGCTCCTCCGCGCGGAGGGCGGACAGGGTTTCGAGGTCGTCGCGAACCCGCGGGCTCGGTCCGAGCGGCCCACGGGCCATGGCGGAGAGGCGAGAACGCGGAAAGAATAGAAATAAGAAGGAGAATAGGAAAAACGCGGTCGCCCACCTCCGGAAGTCGGCGAGGGCACCGGGGTGGGGGTCGACGAAGAAGGCGGGCGTCCACCGGGTTGACAGCGCGGCCCTCCGGCTCTCGACGCCTCTGGCCCGGGCCAGCCAGGCGGAGGCTTGGAGCCGCGCCTCGGCGCTTGCCACCGGCGCGCCGGGCGCGGCGCCGATCGCCTCGCCCGCGCGCACGAGGAGGCCCCCTGTTTCCGGGGGGGCGAGCACGCCCAGGGCCGCGGCGAGGTCCGCCAGCGCGGCCTCGCTCTCGGCTTGCGCTTGCCGGGCGTTGCCCAAGGCACGGCGGAGATCGGCGTCGAGAGCCTCCGTCCACGCCTCGGCCCGGGCGTCCCGCCACGGGTGCGCGCCGACGGGTTCCACGGCCCCGGCCACGGCGGCGAGCGTCGCGACGGCGCCAGCCATGTCCCGCCAGTCCCTCTCGGCGAGGGCCGCGCCCGCAGCGAGCGACACCGTCACCCCCGGTGCGCCGCCGAGATCGAGGAGCCGCTCCATGCCCGCGTGGAGGGAGATGCCCAGTGGCCGCGACCGGTGAAGCGCCTCCACCACGCTGTCGAGCGGAGCGCGGCGCCCGCCCAGCGCCTGGCCCCGGGCGGCCCATCCCGGGTCCTCGACGTGATCGGACCGGTCCAGTGCCGCCGCGAGCGACTGGGCGACTTCCCGCTTGTTGGCCTTCTGCGAGTGAAGTTCCAGGCAGTAGTCGCCGAGGCCCACGTCGACGAGGCGGCGATGCACCACTTCGAGCGCGGCCAGTTTCTCCGAGACGAACAGGACCGTCTTCCCATCCGCGATCGCGGTGGCGATGAGGTTTGTGATCGTCTGCGACTTGCCCGTCCCCGGGGGTCCCTGGATCACCATCGTGCGGCCCGCCAGCGCGGAGGCCACCGCGCCGGACTGGGTGCTGTCCGCGTCGAGTACCAAGGGCATCGCGTCGAGGTCGTCCAGCGAGGCAGGGCCCGGATCGGGCAGTGCTTGGGCGCCCGCCGTGGCGATGTGCCGCACCACCTGGCTCGCCAAAATGGTGTCGCCGTGCTCGTCGAGGTCCGTCCAGGCGATGAACTTGGTGAAGAGCAGCCGGCCCAGGAAGACGCGGCGCTCCACCCCCCAACCGGTCATGGGGGCGACGGCCGCGGCCACGGCGTCGAGCACCGCGCCCACGTCCAGTTCGGCTCCTTCATCGGTGCTGACGCCGCTGAGTACCGAGAGGTCCAGTCCGAAGTCGCGTCGGGCCTTCTCGACCAGTGTCACGTTCCCGACGGGGTCCTCCTCCGCTCGAGTCACGCTGACCCCGCGACTCAGGCGGTTGTAGCTGACCCTCACCGGGACCATCACCAGCGGAGCAAGGCGCGGCTCGCCGGTCGACGGGTCCACCCACCGCAGGCTGCCGATCGCGGCGAAACACGTGTTGGCCCCGCCCTCCTCGCGGTCAACCCGGCAGGCCCGGTCCAGCGCCCGGGCGCGATCGACCGCCTCCTCCGCCGGGCAGCTTGGCGCCACGCGCCGGTTGGCGAAGTCGGCCGGGGCTCCGACGTCGAACGACATGCCCGCTGCCAGCGCCTCTCCGAACTGTTCGAGGTCGTCCACCACGAGCTCCAGGGATGTCCGCGTCGCCGGCCGGAAATTCAGTAGTCGATTGTGCAGGGAGAGGTCGAGGAGGCGATCCCTCCAGCGTTGGAGTCGGGCCCGTGCGGGGTCGGTCGCCGTGGGCGGCAGGGGTTGTCCGGTGTCGGTCGGCACGTCGTCGTCGAGTTCGCTGGGGTCGGCAGGCATCCCCTCAATCTACGCCACCGGCGCCGGGTGGCGTAGTATGTTCGTTCATGGCCAACCCGCTGCCCGAACAGCCCCGGCTGCAGTCCCACGTCACCGAGGTGCTGCGGCAGCAGGCGGTCGAGGCGGTCTACTTGGCTCGCGACGTGCTTCGCGACCCGGACCTGCTCGACGCGCTGGAGGGCATGGTGGGTCGGATTCGCGACACGGCCCGTACCCTGGGGCTCTCTCACGTGGAACGCGCCGCGCTCCGCGCGCTGCGTGGCCTGCCGTCGCCAGAGCGGGGCGAGTTGCTGGAGGAGCTGCTCGACGCCTGCACCGGCGGCTTGCGCACGACCCCCATCCTCCGGCCGGTGGTGGTCATCGCCCCCAGCCCCACGGCCGTGGCGCTGCGCGGGGCGGCGGCGCTCTGTGCCACGGCCATGCGCGTGGTTCCCGACGTCGGGACGGCGATGCGGGTGGTGAGCGAGGAGGACGCCGCCGGTGTGATCGCCCCGGTGGCGGCGCTGCCGGAGTTGGCCGCCTTCCGGCGGACGGCGTTGAAGGACCGCCTCCTCCTGGTGTCGGGCGCCGACGGCGACATCGGCGCGCGGGTCGCCGCCGCCCGCCAGGGCGCGGTGCTGTACCTCCCGGAACCCCTCGACCTCCGCATGGCCGTCCGCGAAGTACGTGGCCGGATGGCGGCGTGGCGGGCCACGCCGTGGAGGGTCCTGGTGGGGGATCGCACGGCCGACCGCGCCCAGGCGCTGGCCGCGGCGGTGGGCAGTCAGGAAATCGCCACCGCGGTGGCCGTCGGTGGCTTCAAGTTGCTCGAGGCCATCGAGCGCTACTCGCCGGATCTCCTGGTGATCGGGCTCCCGATGGACGGGATCCCGGGGCCGGAACTCGCGGCGATGTTGCGCACTCACCAGCGCTACTCGGTGCTGCCGCGCCTGTTCGTGCGCGACCCCGACTCGCCGCCGCCCCCGGTGCCCGGCGGCCACGGGGTGATCGATCGCGACGCTCGACCCGAAGCGTTCCGCGCGCGCGTCCTCGGCGTCCTCGACGAGCGCCGTCGCGAGCGCGCGCTGCGCGAGTACGACGAGTTGACGTGCTGCCTCGGCCCGGTTTCGATCCTCAACTCGGCCGACCGCGAGGTGGCGCTCGCCCGCCGTCGCGGCGACGTCGTCTCGGCGGTGCGCTTCGAACTGGATGGCCCAGCGGAGCTGGCCCGGAGGGCGGGCCACGTCGCCATCGACGCCGCCATGCGGATGTTCGCCCGTGCGCTCGCGCTCTGCGTCCGCGACACCGACTCGGTGGGGCTCATTGGTTCCTACGGGTTCCTCGTGCTCATGCCCGGCTGCTCGCTGCACCTGGCGCGGGAGCGGGTGGAGCACGTCCGCCGCCGGTTCACGCTGCTCGTCGCGAACGACGAGGAGATCGCGGAAGTCGGGTTCTCCTTCGGCGCGGCCGAAGGCATCGACGACCTTCTCCTGCGGGCCGAGCGTCAGCTCCTGCTGGGGCGAGGACTCGTGGAGCGGCCGCCGGAGGGGGCCCCGGCGTCGGTGCTCGCGGGCAGGCCGGAACAGGCGGTCGCGCGCCGGGTGGAGGACCAGCCGTTGGCCATCGCCGCCGGGGTCTTCACGGGCGACGAGGGGTAGCGGAAACAGCGCGGCGGGCGCCGGCCCCGGCCAGCGGCACCCCGCCCGGGGCGGCCTACATCAGCTCGGCTGCCCGTACCTTCACCGTCCCCTTCACGAGTTCCGTGCGACAGGCCAGGCGCATGGAGGTGGGGAAGTTGTTTTCCTTGAGCGTGGCGCGCTCGCGGGCCGACTGTTCGGTGATGTTCTCAGCGCCCTCGAGCACTTCCACCCGGCAGGTGCCGCAGCTCCCCTCGGAGCAGCCGGTCGCGATCGGCCGCTTGAAGCGGCTCGTCGCCCCGATGAGCGTGGTGCCGACGTCGGCCTCGGTGGTCTGCTCGGCGCCGTCGGGGCCCACCACCGTGAACTGGACCTTGGGAATCACCTCCTTGGCCTCGGCGGGCCCGGCCTCCATGCCGAGCAGCTTCTTGAGGCGGCGACGAATTCCGAACGGCGAGGGCATGGGACGCTCCGGTAGCGGCGCCGTTTAACGTCGCCCGGCGTGCCCACTTGTTGCCCGCGATACCCGGCGCGTGATGATCGACGTGGTGGAGATCCTGCGCTCGGTGCACGGCCACGCGGGGCTGCTCGCGGTGGCCGGGTTGGTTCACCCGGCGGTTTTCCTCCGCGAAGGCCGTCGACTCACCCGGGGCCAGCGCGCGTCGGTGGTGGTGTCGAGTTGCCTGTTCCTCGGGGTCTACGGCTCCGGCCTCGCACTCTACCCGCGATACCGGGAGCAGGAGCGCCCGGCGATGATGAACGACAACTTCGCGCTGGCGATGTGGTTCGAACGCAAGGAGCACCTCGCCTTCGTCGCCGTCGTGCTGGTGGCGACGGCGCTGGGGCTGGTGCTGCTCGACCGGGCGGGTTCCCTCCACCGGCCGGCGCGGTGGATGTTTGGCATCGCGGCTGCTCTCGGGCTGGCGGTGGCGGCGGTGGGCACCCTGGTCGGTGGCTGGCGCCCAGGCTGAGCTGTCGCCCTACACCGACAGCAACGCCCACCCGTAGAGCACGACGCTGAGCCCCCGCACCGCCCAGCGGACTGCGTCGCCGGCCTCGCCGTTGTCGGTCACCCGGTTGCCGTACGCGGCGCCCAGTGCCATGCCCCCCAACAAGCCCCCCACGTGCGCGCCGTTGTCGATGAAGGGCAGGACGAGGCCGAGGGCGAGGTTGCCGA
>CAYHRZ010000003.1:0-23585 GCA_964359125.1 uncultured Klebsiella sp.
TCGGCAAGCGCGTCCAGGCCCTCGGCGGCGCGAAGAACCACATGCTGGTATTGCCCGACGCCGACGTGGCGATGGCCGCCGACGCGGCGATCTCCGCCGCCTACGGCTCCGCCGGCGAGCGCTGCATGGCGATCTCGGTGGTGGTGGCGGTGGGCGACATCGGCGACCCGCTGGTGGCCGCCATCGAGGCGCGGCTCGACAAGGTGCGCGTGGGCCCGGGCACGGACCCGCAGAACGAGATGGGCCCGCTCATCACCCGCGAGCACCGCGACCGGGTGGCGTCGTACCTGGACGTCGCCGTCGAGGAGGGCGCGCGGGTGGTACGCGACGGGCGCAACCAGCGCTTCGACAACGACGGCTTCTTCCTCGGCGTGTCGCTGGTGGACCACGTGGCCCCCGGCAGCCGCATGCACACCGAGGAGATCTTCGGCCCGGTGCTCTCGGTGATCCGCGTGGCCACCTACGAGGAGGGCCTGCGCCTCATCAACAACCACGAGTTCGGCAACGGCACCGCGATCTTCACCCGGGACGGCGGCGCGGCGCGGCGTTTCCAGCGCGAGGTCGACGTGGGCATGGTGGGCATCAACGTGCCCATCCCGGTGCCGGTGTCGTACTACAGCTTCGGCGGCTGGCGGGCCTCGCTGTTTGGCGACACCCACATGTACGGCCCCGACGGCATCCGCTTCTTCACGCGGACGAAGGTGATCACCAGTCGCTGGCCAGACCCGGCCACCTCGAAGATCGACCTCGGCTTCCCGCGCAACCGGTAGCGGTGGCGCGGACCTGCGCGCCCCTCGTCCGACGCGCGCGCCCGCGGCTGACACGCCGCCGGTGTAGGCTGGTGCCGTGTGGCTCTGGATCGCCTGCTCGGAGCCCGACCCCGGGGCGGTGAAGGACCCAGCCTGGAGCCTCGCCGTCCCCGGCGGTGAGACCGAGACCGCGGAGCCCACCGGCGCCGAGGACACCGGCCGGGCGCCCGACAGCGAGCCCGCGCCCCACAGTGGGTCGCCGGCTGACACCGCCGACACCGCGTGCCGGGAGCTCCCGTTCTACGCCGACGCCGATGGCGATGGCTACGGCGATGCCGGGGCGCAGGTGGCCGCGTGTTCCTGCCCCGAGGGGCACGTCGACAACCGCGACGACTGCAACGACCACAGCGCCCTCGCCTACCCCGGGGGCGAGCCCGCTTGCGACGGTGTGGACAACGACTGCGACGGCGTGGTGGAAGACTGCCGGCGCTGGGTGGGCGACCACGACGCCACCGAGGCCGACGCTAGCCTGACCGGCGTGGCCGGGAACTGGCTCGGTGTCTGCGATCTCGACGCCGACGGCGCGGCCGACATCGTCACCGGGCAGGCCGACGACAGCGGTACCGCCTACGTGTTCAGCATCCCAAGTAGCGGCACGACGGTCGACGCCACCGACGTGTTGGCCACCGTGGAAGGGGCAACCTCGGGCGAGGGCCTCGCCGGGCAGGGCGCCTGCCTGCGTGACCTGACCGGAGACGGGCTCGACGAACTGGCCCTGGACCGCGAGTCCGGCGCGGTCATCCTGGCCGGGCCGCTGGGCGGCGCCACCACCAGCGGCGCGGCGGTCACCGTGCTCGACAGCGGTCACGCCTTCGCGGCGCTGGACCACGACGGGGACGGCGACCACGAACTGGCCGTGGGCGCCTACGACGACGACACCACCGGCAACCAGGAGGGCGCGGTGCGGCTCTTCGACGGCCTGGCGTCGTCGCTCGGCGACGGCGACGCGGCCGCAACCCGGTACGGGACCACGCGCGCCTACCTCGGCGCCACGATCACCAACCTGGGCGACATCGACGGCGACGGCAACGAGGACCTCGCGGCCGGCGCCACCGGGGTATCCACCAGCGGCACCGACGGCGCGGTCTGGGCCTGGCTCGGGCCACTGCGGGACGTGCTCGAGGGCGAGTCGAGCGCGGACCTGCGCGTGTCGTCCACCGCCGCGGGCGGGCTCGGTGCCGCGATCGACGGCGCGGGCGACGTCGACGGTGACGGCACGGCCGACCTCGTCGTGGCAGGCGACCGCCAGGTGCTGGCCTTCGCAGGGCCCGTTCCCCTCGGCGACCTCGACGAGACCGACGCCATCGGGGTGCTCGACGGATTCGACCTCCAGGGGGTGGCCACCGCCGACAGCGATGGCGACGGCGCCAGCGACCTCTGGGTGGGCCAGCCGAGTGGCTCGCGGGTGAGCGTGGCGTACCTGTTCTATGGACCGGTCGCCGGCGCGCTCGCGGCCGCCGACGCCTCGTTCGTCAGCTACGGCTACTACGACCACTTCGGCACGGCGGTGGCATCGCTGGGCGACGTGGACGGCAGCGGCACCGACGAGGTGGCCGTGGCGAACCCGGCGCGCTCTGGGTCGGCGGACGTGTACCTGTTCTACGGGGGGGCGCTCTAGCCACGCCACGCCCCGGCGCGCGGACCCGCCTAGTCCGACGACACCAGCGCGTAGAACATCGCCCGCCACTCGGTCGACCACGCATTGCCGGGTCGCGACCACACCTCGCCGTCGGCGCGCAGCCCCAGGGGCACGTCGGCGCGCGACAACGTCCCGCCCAGGAGCGCCCCGCCGTGCAGCACCACCTCGCCGAGGAAGGGATCCAACTCGGCCGCGCCTTCCAGCCGCCCGACCACCGACTGCGCCACCGTCCCGCCCGCCGCCACCCCACCCGCGAGCACCAGGGCACCGAGGCCGCGGGCATCGTGGTCGGCGCTGTCGTAGGTGACCTGGGTTCGGCCCCCGAAGGTGAGGCCAGCGTAGGCCCGCGCCGGCGCGACGCCCGCGAGATCGAGCAGGTTGAACAGGCCCTCGCCGCCCACGTCGCAACGAAAACGTTCGTTCTGCCAGGTGTCGCCACCGAGGCGGAACAGCGGTGAGCCCATCAGCAAGTGCCGCTTGGGTGCCTCCGGGGGCGGCTCCCCCGCCTGCAACGCCTCGTCGGCCTTCTCGTTCTGCGTGCGTCGCGACAACTCCTTGCGGTCGGTGATGAAGGTGGGCGTCCACTCCCCGATGCCCAGCTTCCACGCGCGCACCACCCGGCCCTCGCTGTCCTCGGGGCCGAAGAGCACCCAGGCATCGAAGTCGCCGGCGAGGTGGGTCAGCGCCACGCCGCCCGCCAAGAGCCCGTTTTCGTCGGTGGCGAGGGCACCACCGAGGCCGCCGGCGTCGAGCACGGCGGCGAGGGCGGGGTTCAGCAAAAACAGCATCCGCGAGGGTATCGCGGCGGCGAAGGGAACCGCCCTGCGGTCCCATCCATCAGCCCGCCGACCGCCCCGCCACCCGCCGCAGTTCCGCTCCCGTGAAGAAAGCAGGGTACATCGCCACCATCGCGAAGGGAAAGATGCCCAGCCGCATCGTGCCCGCGATGCCGAGGTGCATGCCCACCCCGAGCAGCAGCCACCAGGGCACGAAGCCCACCCGGTTGCACTGCGCCCGCAACCACCCGCCGCGGGCCCGGGTAGCCCGGGCCCAGTAGACGAAGGGCACCAGCCCCGCGCCCCACTCGAAGGCCATGGTGACGGCCGTGAGCAGCTGGGTGAGCGGGTAGTAGGCGCGCAGCCACTCGAAGGGGTGGCGCGCGATTGCGAGGTCTTGCAGGATCACGAACAAGGCCGAGAAACCGCCCCAGGGCCACCAGGCCACGGCGGCCTTCTGCACCCCGGCCATGAAGTACATGACCACCACTTGCAGGACCAAAAGGCGTCGCGGCCAGGCCTCGATGCGAGCTTTCTTCCCGAAGATCAGGGCGTCCAGGCCCCAGGCCCGGGAGGCCCCCGAGAAGGCCAGGATGCAGAGCACGTTCCGGAACATCGTGTCGATGCCGCGGTCGGCGGCCGACAGGACCGTGGCGAACTGCGCGTAGAGCAGCACCGTGACAATGGTCGAGACCGGGAGGAAGAGGCCCAGCGAGATACACAGGGTGGAGGCGCACAACAGGTAGAACGCCCAGTGGGTGGTCTGCACCGTGACGGGAAAGAAGCGGTACAACTCGGTGACGGTGCTCCGCCCCTCGGGATCGCCCATGCCGCCCGCCGCGCCGGGACCCCAGAAGGGCACGACGAGGTGCAGGCGCCAGACCTCGTAGAAGTCCCAGAGGAAAACCAGTGGGAGCAGCACGCGGACCAGCACCAGCGGCAGGGGGTCATCGTCGCCGTCCCAGAGGGATCGCCACGTTGCCCAGAGACGCCGGGCGCTCACGGGCGCGTCCGCAGGCGGGCGAAGCGGTCGCCCTCCTCTTCGAGCGTGGTGGCCGCCTCGCCGGGTTCGTAGGTGCGGATGCGGATGAACTTCACCCGCACCTCGTTCACCTCCGGGTAGGCCGCGAACACCTCGGCGGCGGCCCAGCTACAGAATCGGTCCCAGGTCTTGCCGGGCTTCTCACTCTGTCCGTCGTACACGCCGCGCGTGCGGCGGTACACCATCGCCTCCTCGCGGAAGGTGTGGTCGGGATCCAGCGAGGCGTACAGGCGCACCCACTCCTCCCCCCGCTTCGCCTCGATCACCAGCCGGGCGGGCCAGCGATCCGGGTACGTGAACAACGCCCAGTTCTGGCCGGTCCCGGTGACGTGGTAGAGGGGCTTGAAGGGTGACGTGAGCGCGCCGCGGACCGTGACCCCGAGGTTCGCCCACTGGTAGCTGAGGTTTGCCAACTGCTCGTGCGACGCGTCGATGCCGACGGTCGAGAGCAGGCCCGACCACCGCGCGATCTCGTCGCGAGCGCCGGGGCGGTCCAGGTCGGCCCGGTTGGCCTTCCGTGCCAGCGGCAAGGCCACGACGCCGTTGACGCCCACGACGAGCAACAGGATCCCCGCGCGTACGTCGTGCCAGGTCACGAGGATGAACGCGGGTAGCTGACGGCGATCACCGTCACCTCGCGCCGGCCGCGGGGGGTGTCGAAGGCCACGCTGTCGCCCACGGACCGGCCCAGGAGCGCCCGTCCCAGCGGCGAGAGGTAGGAGATCACGCCGGCGTCGGTGTCCACCTCGTCTTCACCGCGGATCGTCCACGCCTGCGCCGTGCAGTCCTCGTCCTCGATGTTCACCGTGGCCCCGAACATCACCACGTCGCCCGAGAACGCCGCCGGGTCCACCACTTCCATGACATCGAGTCGCGACTTCAGGAAGCGTAGTCGCCGGTCGATCTCACGCAAGCGCTGCTTGCCGTAGATGTACTCGCTGTTCTCGCTACGGTCCCCCAGGGACGCAGCCCAGCCCACCTCGGCGGTGATCCGGGGGCGCTCGCGGTTGACCAGGAAGTCGTACTCGTCGACGATCGTCCGGTGGCCCTGGGGGGTGATGTAGGACGGCATGGCCCGGGGCGATTATCCGGCCGCGCCCGGAGCCGTACCATGTGGAAATTCCTACCCCTGTCGATCCTGCTCGTGGCCTGCGCCGGCGGCACCGCGTCGGGGGGCAGCACCGTCGCCGGGGGCGAGGTGTTGGTGAACGGCGTCGACTTCGGCGAGCGCGCGCGCAACGCGTGGAAGCTCGCACGGTCCGCCGAACTCAGCGCCGCAGGCGGGGAGTTCGTGGCCAAGGTGGGCAGCAAGGTAGCGATCGACGGGCCGGTGAGCGGCCTGCCCGAGGGCGTCGCCACGGTCGACATCACCCAGCTACCCGTGGACGCCCTGGTGGCCACCGAGGACGGCCCCCTGGCCGACGCCATCCGCGCCGCCGACGCGAAGGTGCTGATCGTCCACCGGGCGCTGGCCGCCTCCTTCGACCGCGACCGGCACCTGCTCTCCCGCGTGTACCACCACGACTACCTGGACCGCTTCCAACTGGTGCGGGTGGAGAAGGGGCTCCTGGTGTACCTCGTGGTCGACAGCGGCCTCCGACTCGACGCGAATGTGGCCGACGCCGCCACTCGCTGGCTGAGGGACGCGCTGACCGGGAAGCAGCCCGCGCCGTTCCCGCCGCTGAAACCCGAGCGCAGCAACTGGCAGTTGCTCACGACCATCCGGGGGAAGGGCCAGGAGCTGGCGATCTCGTTGTCCGAGGGCAACACCCTCGACGTGGCCCTCCGGGAGACGGTCAACGATCTCGAAGTGATGCACCGCCGCAACCGGGAGATCGTGGGATTCCCGCGGCTGACGATGCACATGGACACCCTGGTCATCGAACTGCGACGCCTCAAGGAGCGCGCGTTCGTCGTGCCCCGGGACGAGGCCACGCTCGCGTCGTTGTGGGAGTTGGGGATCGACGGCGCGATCGTCCTCAACCGCGAGACCAAGAAGAGCGCGGTGTGGCCCGGGGCAACCGCCGTGGGCCGGGGCATCACCAAGGCCGACGAGTTCCTGCGCGGGATGGCTCGTGACTTCCGCTGGGAGACACCGCGGCCCTGGGAGGCCGACGACGTGTCACTGGAGATCATCCGCACCATCGACTACCGCGAGGTGCCGGGGCGCGGGGTGGTGCCGATGTACCGGGGCACCGTGCCCGTGCCCCTGGAGGCGGTGAACATCGACACCGTGAAGTCGTCGATCGTGTACGCCGGCGAGTGGTACTTGCAGAACCTGCAACCCAACGGCCAAGTCACCTACAAGATGTGGCCGGAGGAAAACCGCTACAGCAACGAGTACAACCACGTGCGGCACGAACTGGCCACCTGGAACCTCTGGCAGGCGTGGAAGCTGGATCCCCGCCCGGAGTTCCTGGAGGGGGCGATCCGCGCCCAGGACTGGACGTTGTTGTCACTGGTGGAACGCGACGCCTCGAACTTGGAGCCGTGGGAGCGGGAGTTGGTCGAGAAGTCACCCTACAAGGACGAGATCCTGAAAGACGGGATGGCCTACCTCACCTACGGCGGCAACACCAAGCTGGGCAGCGTCGTCGTGGGACTGTACGGCATGATCGACGTGGCGCGGTCCACGGGCGACCACAGCAAAGACGACCTGATGCGGAAGTTCGCCCGGTACGTGATGTTCTCCCAACTCCCCGAGGGGCACTTCCGCCCCTACCACGTGCCGCCGGGACACCCCTACGAGAAGGCCGTCAACGACATCGTGCCCGGCGAGGCGGCCCTGGCCCTGGTGTACCTGGCCGAGTACTTCAACGACCCGGCCTACCTCGACGTACTCCCCAAGTTCTTCGAGTACTACAAGCCCTGGTTCAAGTCCCGAGCCGACAAGAAGAACCCGAACGCGCCCTGGCCGGCGTACACCTACGACAACGACACTCGCCTGGAGTTGGTGCAGTTCGGCCCGTGGACCGTGATGGCAGCCAACGCGTACACGCGCAATCGCCCCGCCGCCAGCGACGTGGTCGACTTCGGCCTGGAGGTGGGCCGCTGGATGATCGAGTCCTACGAGTACACCAGCGAACGGGCGCCGTTCCCCGACTACGTGGGCGGCTACTACAAGTTCGAAGGCGAACTCCCCGCCATGCAGGCCTTCTGCTACGGCGAGGGCACGGCGGCGGCGTACCAGATGGCGCTCCGCGCGCGCCCGGAGCAAGCGGCCTTCTTCGAGAAAGCCACCCGCGAGACGGTCCGTTTCGGCCTGCAAACGCAGCACGACCGGATGGACACGCTGTACTTCTCACGGGGCGAAGAGGTGGAGGGCGGCATAAAGTACGCCTTGAACGAACCGAAGGTTCGTATTGACTACGTGTACCACGGGCAGTCCGCCATGTGGCAGTGGCTGCAATCCGCCATGGTGGATCCCAACTTGGCCGCGTCCGCCAAGGCCACGCCCGCCGAGGCGCTGAAGCTGATCCTGTCGCTCCAAGACATGCCCTTCTTCCGCCCCGAGGGGGCCCCCGTGCGGACCTCGTCCGCCCGGGGTGAGATCACCTTGGAGGGCGCGGCCCCCGGTGGTGCCCCGCCCACGGTGCTGCTCCCGGTCGCCGCCCGCCCGGCCCCCGCCACACCGACGCCGGTCTCGCCCGACGAGGACGGGGGGGAGTAGCGCGTCGCGCTTGACCGGGCGGGGCCCGGCGACCAAGATGGGAGGGTGGAGTTCGCCCGCGCCTTGGAGTTGCTGCACGCGCTGGAGCGCGAGCGCGTGGCGTACGTGGTGGTGGGATCCATGGCGATGGCCGCGCACGGGCTCGTGCGCGCTACTCGCGACCTCGACTTGTTCGTCGAGCCGAGCGCGGACAACGTCGATCGGCTGCGCCGGGCGCTGCGCCAGGTGTTCGACGACCCGTGCATCGACGAGATCAGCGCCGCCGACCTGGCAGGCGCCTACCCGGCCATCCGCTACGTGCCGCCCGACGACGGCGTGTCGGTGGACATTCTCGCGCGGCTGGGCGATGCCTTCGCGTTCGACGACATCGAGGCCGTACGGGTGGTCGTGCCCGGCGGCGAAATCAACGTCGCGACACCTCGAATGCTAGTACGGATGAAGCGAGGCACCCTCCGGGCCCTGGACGGCATCGACGCCGCCGCGATCCGCGCCCGGTTTTCCATCGAGGACGAGTAATGCCAATCCAGCGCTTCCGCGGCGTGGAGTCCATGCCCGGCCCCTCGCCGCGCTCGCCCGGCGACCCCGACAACCTCCGGCTCGCCTTCGAGTGGTCGATGGCGGCCCTGGCGCTCTCGGGCGCGCCGTTCCGCCCGGGCGTGTACCCACGCGACCTGCGGGAACCCGACCCCGCCGAGGTGCCCGTCCGGCGCTAGGCGCCGGCCTACTTCTTCTTCTTCTTGTCGTCGGCCTGTTCGAGGCCCTTCGGTAGCTCGTCCTTGTTCTTCTCCCAGGTCTCCCGCATGCGTCGCGCGCGCTTGGGGGAGGGCCCGCCGAAGCGGTAGCTGAGCTCGGTCGACTGCAACAACCACGCGGCGGGGACCGAGGAGATGCCCCACCCGAGCCGCAGCTCCCAGTGCTCCCATGCGAACTGCCAGGCGATGCTCGCCACCCCCGCCGACTCGATGGGAACGGCGCCGTCGTAGGCGAGCGTCTCTTCGAGGCCCAGGAAGGTCGGCACCCAGAGTTCGTCGTCGCGGTCCACCGTGGCCCACACGATGGCCTCGCCCTGGATCACGATGCTGTCGCGCCGGTTGAAGCGGAGGTCGGTGGCAGCACGGGCGCCGACGGTGGTGACCTCGAGGATGCTGTCGGCGTGGTCCGCGTCGCCGATCACACCGCTGTCGAGGAACCACAACAACTGGGAGAGGTTGTCGAGTTGGATGTCGCCCGCCACCCGCCAAGAGGTCCTGGGGCCGCCGAGGGGGATGGACCAGGGCTCCACCGGCTGGATCGACACGAGGGCGCCGGCGCCGATGTACCGCCCCGAGAAGACCTGCCGCGGCAGGACGTAGTACTGCCCGAGGGCGGCGATGTCCCACGGGCCCTTCTCGGTGACGTGCACCTTGCCGTGGACGTTGGGGATGCCGAGCACGTCGAGTGGCACGCTGGTGCCCAGCTGCACGTGCGGGAGGATGCCCACCGTCATGCTCGCCACGCCGAGTTTCACCTCGCCCCACTCCAACGTGTACGCGGTGAAGTCGATCTGCTGCCGCGGGTTCGCCGGCAGGTGGTACGGGCTGGGCTTGAACAGGCGCAGCTGCTTCTTGGTGACGGTGGGCGCCTGCTCGGCGGCGCTGAGGTCCGGGACGGCCTGCGCTGGGGACGACTCCACCGGCGGCGACTCGGCCGGTGGTGACTCGGCCGGTGGTGACTCGGCCGGTGGTGCCTCGGGAGGCGGCGACTCGGCCGGCGGGGCCTCGGGAGGCGGCGACTCGGCCGGCGGCGACTCGGCCGGCGGCGACTCGGCCGGCGGCGACTCGGCCGGTGGGGCCTCGGGAGGCGGCTCGGTCGCCTCGGCCCTGCTCTCGGCAGCCATGGCGGCGGACACGGCGAACAACCAGCTCATGCGAACCTCGCTTGGCCCTCGTAGCTTGGCGGCGGCGCTACGGGCTCGCCGCCCGCTCGCGGTTGGCGTTGGACAACGACGCCGACCCGGAGCGAATCGCGCTGGCCAGCCCCCGGCTGGCCCGCTCCGCCGTGGGCGCCTGTCCCGGCTCGTGCCGACGGCGCTCCTGGTCGGTGGCGAGGTTCTGGTCGTCGGCCCGGGTCTCGGCCCGGTAGGTGTGCTCGGAGAAGTCACGGTCGGGCACGACGCCCATCGAGAGCACCGCCTGTGGGCCGAACTCGGCCATCGCGTCTTGCACCGAACCCGGCGACGCCGGGTCGATGGCCTGGTCCGTCACCGGCAGGCGCAGGGCCGTCACCAGCACGTCGCGCACGCCGAGGGTGGCGGGCTCCTCCACCCGGTAGCGCCAAGTGGCCGTGTAGTACTCCTGCACCTCGGCGCCACCTCCCTGCCGCGCGCGCTCGAGGAACCGGTCGGTCTGCTGCACGTTGACCTGCTCGGGGCCACCGACCAGCGCCGCCCCGAAAGCCTGCTGCATCGCGGCCGTGAGGTTCTCCTCGTGGGCCACGAAGTCGCCGGTGGGGTTGTTCCGGATCTCGTCCATGAACGAGCCGTACCCGGTGACGAGGATGCGGAAGGGGTCCCCGTCGGCGACGCCCCCCTGGAGAGAGATCTGGTCGAAGTACCCCCGGAGCGCCGCGCCAACGACGCGGCGGGTCTGCTCGTGCCGCTGCGCCTGGTCCGCCACTGGGTCGCGGCTGTAGGTGGCCTCGTCGTCGGGCACGTGGAGAAACCCCGCCAGCGCGCCGTCCTGGCCCTGGACGACCGACGAGCCCGGTTTGCTCGAGGCCTCCAGGGTGCTGAAGAGCGTGTGCTCGCAGTAATAACCGCCCGCCTCGCTGCTCTCGGCCACCTGGGCCCCGCCCACGTCCATGCGGCCGCCCTGCGCGCTCGCGGGCCCGGCAACCTGGTCGGCGAGGTTCTTGTTGGCGTTGGACACGTTCGCGGCGCCACTGGCCGTCGACGGCGGCTCCGGCGCGCGTACCGGCGCACTCGGCGAGGGCTTGGCCTTGGCCTTGGACACGGCGACTCCGAGTTAGCCCGCGCAGTCTAGCACCCCCCGCGAGCCCACCCGTGTCGACGCCCACCGCGATCGTGCAGGCCTTCAACGCCAACGCCGACGGCTACGACCGCCACCTCGAACCCATCATCACCATCAAACACGCCCTCCACGCGCTGTTGCGAAGCCACTTTGCAGCGCTCCCAGCGGTGGCGCACGTGCTCGTCGTGGGCGCCGGCACGGGCGCGGAGGCCCGGTACCTCGCGCCCCTGTTCCCCGGTTGGCGATTCACGCTGGTAGATCCTTCCGAGGCCATGCTCGGCGGGGCGCGGCGACACGCCGACGCGGAGGGCTTCGCCGACCGCTGCACCTTCCACGCGGGTTTCGTGTCGTCCGTCCCCGCGGACGGCTTCGACGCCGCCACCAGCGTGCTGGTGTCTCACTTCATCCCGGTCGCCGGGGACCGGCAGGCGTACTTCGCGGACATCGCCCGGCGGCTGTCGCCCGGAGGGCTCTTGTTCAACGCCGACCTCTGCGCCGAGCGGACCCGCGGCGACTTCGCGGCGGTCATGGACCTCTGGCTGACCCTCGCCGCCACACCCGACGAACGAAGGGAGCAGTTCCGCGCGGCGTTCGGCAGGGACTTCGCCGTCCACGGGCCCGCGGAGCTGGAAGCCATGGTCGCGGGCGCGGGCTTCTCGCCGCCGGTGCCCGTCTTCCAGGCCGCCCTGGTGCGCGCGTGGATCACGACAATGGCCGAGGAGTCGAAACGCCGGGTTCCGCTCGTAGCGAAAACCGGCGTTTGATTTAGTGGCGGGGCTACTGGGAACGGCCAGCACTTTCTGCCTCGCGCCGGAGCCCGACGTCACGGTTCGGATGAGTCAGTACAAGCTCGTCATCTCGAAGACCGCTCCCGCAGCGAAGCTGGGTCGCTGAAGTTCGAGGTCGAACTAACCCGTGGGCGCGGGAAGGGGCAACGGCTGTTCAGGTTGGCGAGGGCTCGGTGGGCCGTCGTGCGGGGTGCCCGCGAGCGAGGTCGGGCCGGGGAGCCGCCCGGGCCGCCGCTACAACGGGACGCCGAGAGAGACGATGTGATCGCGAGAGCGGGGCGTGCTGTCGGCGCCACGATCAGATCGTCTTGCACGGCGATACGCCGACGCGGTGGTTCGACGTGGTGCGCTGGCCTACTTCGTGGACGACCTCCAGGCCGGGGGTCGGTTGACCTTCACGCGCGAGGAGGCGCTGGCCGCCCTCGGGGTGACCATGCCCGCGCTGAAGCAGGCGGCGCTCCGCCTGGCGAAGCGGCGGCGGCTCGTGTCGCCGCGGCGTGGGTTCTACGTCATCGTGCCCCTGGAGCACCGAGACGAGGGCGCGCCGCCGATCGACACCTGGCTGCCCGAGATGCTGCGCTACCAGGGGGCGCGGGAGATCGAGCGGGAGTGGGACGGCGGCGAGATCGTCGTGACGGTCGACCGCTTCCAGCGGGCGGTGAAGGTCGGGGGCAACCGGTTCCGGTTTCGGGTTCGGCGGGCGTGAGCTCGCCGCGAGTGGGCCCGCCCCGCCAGAAGCAGGGGCACGAGCTGCTCATCGGAGGTAAGTGCCCGCTCCTCCTTCGAAGTTCCGCGCTTGGCCGCGACCCTCCACGTACAGTTCGCCCTCCCCGACGACCCCAAGCTGGACACGTTTTCCAGCGGGGTCGCCGAGGTGGACGCCTACTTCCGTAGCCGGCAGTGGTTCAACGCCAAGAAGGGCGAGGCTTCTCCGCCGACCTACCCGCTCCTCACCGAAGCCGACGGCGACGTCGTCGGGTACGCCGTCGTGTCGTTTCGCAACAGCGAGCACCCGCACGACGGTGCGCCGACCAAGGCGAAGTACCTGATGATCTACGTCACCGGCGTCGACCAGAGGCTGCACGGCGCTCGGAACCCGCGCGCGCCGGACGAGTCCTTCGCCGCGTCGATCTTCGGCGTGCTCGATGGCTTCGCCAAAGCGAAGGACGGGCGCGGGGGGCTCTGCCTCTGCGTGCGCGCGGACAACGACCGGGCCATCGCGTTCTACCGCAAGGTCGGCTTCGTCGATGATCCCGCTGGCCCCGTCCAGCGCGACGCGGGCGCCCCGCACCTGACGATGCGGAAGCTCTTCGCGTCGGGCTGATAGGCGACGGCCGAGGCCGAGCGCTACAGCAGGGGTGGCGTCGAGTCGTCGTCCGCGTCGGGCGGCGCGAGGTCGCCACGCCGGTTCCGCTCACGCAGGTCCGCCATGCGAGCCTTCACGGCCTCCACCTCGGCCCGGAGGAACCGCCAGTGGCCACCGCGCGTCTGGAACGCGCCGGGGAAGTACCCGCCCGCTAGCCAGTTCTTCACGGTGTTCGCCGAGGAGAGGCCGAGCAGAGCGGCCGCCTCACTGCTCGTGAGCGTCTCCTTGGGGAAGCACGCCGCGAGCTGCTCCACGAGGTCGGCACGCCCGGCCTTCGCGAGCGTCGAGGTCACTTCGGCGTAGAGGGTGGCGGTCATGCCGGTCATCAGGAACTCCTCCGAGAACATCGGTCGCGGATGCACTCAGGATAAGCAGAACCGCCAAAACCGTCAACCATTCCCGCCGGGGTCGGCGAGCGGCGGTCAACAACGCGCTGCGGCTGCCGGAGCTTCAAGGCTGCTCAAGAAGCGAGCAGCAAGCTGCGCCAGTCCCCCGACAGGTGCTCCATACCCTTCCCCAACGTCCAGACTTGCCCGTTCGACCGGGCGGTCTGCGCGTACGCCCAGCGCGCGACCCCGTGGCTCGCCCCGAGGTCGTAGGGAAGGTCATGGGCGGCGAACGCCCGCGCCATGGACTGGCCGTGCAACGCGTTGCGCTCCACCCAGCGCTCAAGGTGGCGCTCGGCACCGAGCAGGTCGGATTTGTCCCCGTTACAGTTCCGATGTGCGATCACGAGATTGTGCCCGAGGTCGGCCGGGTAACGGGACCACGGGATGAAGTGATCGACGGCCAGCTCCCCGCGAACGCGGCCGCGGCAGTAGAAGCATTCGCCACGCTGAACGTCCATCAACGGCGGAATGTAGTCGGTCAGGCTCGCTCGCTCGTTTCCGAACAGGAACGAAGCGAGATCAACGGCACCAGGTTCGAGGGCGGGGTTTTGCCGGCGGACGAAGCGGAGCCACGAGCCGCGGACCAGAGAGGTGACCAGCCCGTGGTAGGCGCGCAAACACCACGCCACTCCCGGCTTCAAGGTGATCTCGCGAGCTGCTTCGGCCGGGTCGTTGTCGTACAGGAACTCCAAGCGCTCGGCCCCTACGGTTTGCAGCTTCCAGAGCGGCATCTTCCGGACAACGGCATCGACTTCGGCCACGAGGCGTGGCCAGCCCCGCCGCTCCCGGCGAAACCGCGCCAGCGCTGCGCCGCCCAGCGCGCCCGAGCGTGAGATACGGGTGAGGATGGCGGCCTGCTTCTCGCCGGCGTTCTGGCGGATCTGCCGGATGACCTCCGCGGCTCCGCCGTCGTGCACCAGCTCGTGGATGTGCGACCCGCCGACGTGGGGCGCCGCCTGTACCCAATAGAGTTCGGCCATGCGCGCGCTGATTTCCAGCGTGGACAGCGTCAGTGGGTCGCCCGAATCGTCGCCTTTGACCAGCGCTACGTCGGCGAGAGCGTGGAGCAGGGCGAACTTGTAGGTGGCGACGAAGCTCCCCTCCGCGAGGAGACGTTGCAGGTGGAGCAAGAACGCGACCTGGGCGTCCGGCGACGGCGGGGAGGCGGTGCTCATCTGGTCACCCACCATGCGGCGTGATCGGGAACGACCCAGCGCACGCCCCCTCGTGGGTCGGCGACGTCCCCGGCGCGACGCGGGATCACATGGACGTGGGCGTGCCCGACGGTCTGTCCAGCGTCGGCACCATCGTTGATCCCGATGTTGAACGAGGCGACCCCAAGCTCTTGGGCGAGTTGGCGGCGCAAGGCGGCGACCGTTGCCCACACCGCCTGCAACTCGTCGGTGGGCAGCTCAAACAGGCTTGCGACGTGGCGGTTCGGAACGACCAGCGCGTGGCCCAACGTGACCGGGTACCCGTCGCGAAGGGTCGCCGTCAGCGGGTAGCGCATGATGGTTCGAGCTGGGTCAATCTCGCAGAACGGGCACTGGTCAGGCACGGAGGTCACCTATCGCCGAGCCCTGCGACGGCGCAGGGCCCAACGGCGAACGCAGGCGCCACTGTCGCGGGCAGGGCGCGGAGGGTGAACGGGACGCCCGAACTCGCGAAACCAGCCTCCCGAGTGCATAAACGCGAAACGCCCACTCTCGATTATTTCGAAAGTGGGCGTTTGCATGATGGCGGGGTGTACTGGAAACAGCTAGAACTTTCTGCCTCGCGCCGGATGGCGAGGTGAGAGTCCAGATGAGTCAGTACAAGCTCGTCATCTCGAAGGCTTGCGCCACGAGCACGTGAACGCCGCCAGCCCTACCCCCAGCCCAGTCGTGCTCTCGCCCCAACCGCGTCCATGTCCGCGGCCTCGTTCGGGTGGACGACGAGGAGGTCGCACCAGGCTCCTGGTGCCAGGTCGTCCAGCATCACGTTCGGCTTCGGCAGAAACGCCACGAACAAGGCTTCGATTCCGAGGCGGGCAGCCACGACCCGCGCGTACTCCCCGCCACCCGAGCTCCAGCAGTAGAGCACCACGCCGTCTTCGGCCGCGAGCGCCCGGACTCGCTCCACAGTCGCTGGCATCGCGATCTGCTTGCTGCCGAAGCTTCGGACGAGCGTGTCGTCCACGTCGACGTAGACGACGAGGCTGCGCGGCACGGGGCTCAACCCACCACCGTCCGAAGCGCAGCGTCGCCGTCCCGCTCAACCCCCTCTTCGAGTTGAGCCAGCCCGCGCTCGATGAGCAGCGCAGCCAGCTGCGCGGGGCTGACCGCGCGGCCCTGGGCCGTGAGCCGGGCCGCGAACTCCTGGAGCTCCGCCCAGCCAGCAGGTCGGAAGGGAACGACCCGGCGCACGGTCCAGCTTGGATCGGTGGGGCGGCCGCCGTCCGACTGGAGTCGAAGCGCGAGCTCGGAACGGAGCTGCAGCAGGCCAAGTGGTCCCTGCGCCTGCGCCCCTGCTTCGACATGGACGTGGCGGCTGGCGCCGAGAGCGTCCGCGATCTCGGCGACCGGGTCCTTGCTATTCGCCTTTGCCATGTTGCACCTCCTCTGGATCGAACTCGGTGATTCCGAAGTACTCACTGCCGATGACCACGCCGACCTCTCCCTGCCTCCCCTCGCGGCCCAGCCGGTGGAGGTGGCCCCGCAAGCTCGCCATCGCCGGACGATCGAACGCCGTGGAAGGGACGTAGCAGGTGACCATCACGGTGTCGTCGAACACCAACTCCGAGGTCTTGTCGTCGCGCCACACTCCACGTCCCGGCGGGAATGCTGTGGCCCCTCGAAAGAGACGACCTAGCACACGAAGCGTCTCCTCTCGCCAGCCCATCTGGTCGATGGCCTGACCGTCGCGGTCGACGCTGGGGATGAAGACCGTGATCTGCAGGGCGCCGGCGGGTGGGCCCGCTCCGAGGGCGGCATGCAGGTCGGGGATCGGCGGGGGCATGACTTTCAATATAGAAAGATCCCGCCAGGGAGTCAAGCCCTGTTGCCCACCTGCCCGAATGCGGGCCATCGCGCGATGCCATGCCGCCGATCGCTCGAACCCGCGGTCCACAGCCTCCAACCAGTGAAACTGCTGCCACAGCACGCCGCCGAGCTGCTCACCCCCGTTCCGCTCGAACCCAAAAGCCAAGAACCCCTCGGGGTTTTCACCGAGGGGTTCAAGATGGCGGGGTGTACTGGAAACAGCTAGAACTTTCTGCCTCGCGCCGGAGCCCGAGGTTCTCGTTCAGATCGGCGCGTACAAAGAGCTGATCTTGCGAGCACGCCGGTGACATCGCTCAGCGTTCCAGAAGCGCGAGGACTCGCTCCTCGAAATCGCGTGCGTAGGCACCGATCGCCTCCTCCGAGTCGACCTCGACATGGCCACACACCGGCTCGGGGTCCTTGGGGATGCACATGGTCTCGGTGTCGATGCAGCCGCTGGGCCAGGCGCAGAGCTGCGCGGCAACGTCTTCGCGGACGAAGTCCACCCACGCCCCGGCACCCGCGTGCGCGCCACCGGGGTGGAATACCACGAGCCACCCGGCGAATCGACCGCCCGCAATGATCGAGTCGTGCCAGCGCCGCAGGACGCCCCGCGCGTCACCGGTGTGGCCCTCGATCACCGGACGATCCGCAATCCGAGCGCTTCATAAGCACCGAGCCGACCGTCCGCGGTGAGCAGCGGCACCCCCTCGACCAGCGCCTGTGAGACGAGCAGCCGATCGAACGGGTCGCGATGGCCGGGGTCCGGGTACGGCAGCTCCGCGGCGCGCTCTGCGTGCGCGCGTTGGACGTCAAGGACCCGGTAGCCGCGCGTGGTGATCTCCCGCGCAAAAAAGTCTCGCGCAGGCACGGGCAACGGCAGCTTTCCAAGCGCGTGCTTGATCCCAAGCTCCCACAGGGTGGCGACGCTGACCATCAGGAGATTCTCCGGGTCGACGAACGCCTTTCGCGCTTCGCCTCGGAGCCGCGGGTCGTCGATGGCCGCCCACAGAAGGATGTGGCTGTCGACGAGGAGCGTCACCGCCAGTCCGCGAAGTCGTCCAGCGGCGCATCCCACCCTTCGGGCAGCGCGAACGACCATCCGCCGATGGGACGTGGCGCTTGGCCTTCCCGGCCGCTCACGACTGCGCGGGCACGGCGCACCAGTGCGTCCACCACGAAGGCGGACACGGACTGGTGTTCAACCGCGGCCGCCTCTTCGATGAGGCGCTTCTGCTCCGGGTCGATGCGGAGCTCCAGTCGGGCGATGGCAGCCATCGAAAACCTCGCGTGCTGTACGGCATGTACGGCATGTTGACGAGGAAGTCAAGCCCCGGCCGGGCGTACCGTCAGGTGAACGGGACCTTCGAACTCCCGATGCTCACCTATCGAGCGCCAAAATGCGAAACGCCCGTCTCCGCACTGGGCGAAAACGGGCGATTGCATGATGGCGGAGCGGACGGGACTTGAACCCGCGGCCTCCGGCGTGACAGGCCGGCGTTATAACCGACTTAACTACCGCTCCGTTGTGGCTTTTGCCGAGAAGGGTGGGCGGAACTGGGTTCGAACCAGCGACCCGTACCTTGTAAGGGTACTGCTCTTCCGACTGAGCTATCCGCCCTTCGGGTGACCCCGCCGGTAGGACGCGGCGCGCTTAGCCAGCCGCACCGTGCCCGTCAAGGTTCACACCCGCCGCGTGCGAGGCAAGGGCTCCAGCCGCTCGGGCGCCGGCTCACCCCCGGGGACACTCTCCGGGTCGCTCTCGTCGTCGAGGGCGGCAGGGCCGTCGACGGGGGGCCCCGCCACGTGCTCCACGGCCACCCCGCGATCCACCAGGGGGCCACGGAAGATGTCCGCCACCGACACCGCAAGCGCGTGGGTGAGCACCTCGTCCATGTGGTCCACCGGCACGATCTTGAGCCCCTCGCGCAACTGCCGCGGCACCTCGCGCAGGTCGCCGACGTTGTCGCGCGGGATGAGCACGGTGGTGATGCCCGCTTGCCGCGCGGCGAGCAGTTTTTCCTTGAGGCCGCCGATGGGGCGCACCTGGCCCCGCAGCGTGATCTCACCGGTCATGGCCACGTCACGACGCACGGGCAGGGAGCACACCGCCGAGACAACCGCCGTCGTCAGGGTGATCCCGGCGCTCGGGCCATCTACGCCCCACAGTTCGGGCACGTGCACGTGCACGTCCATCGACTGCCAGAAGTCGTCTTTCAACCCGAGTTCAGCCGACCGCAGGCGCATGTAGGTGATGGCCGCCTCGCAGGACTCGCGAAAGACGGCGCCGAGCTGTCCCGTCATCTTGGTGCGCCCCGTGCCCCGCACCGTCGCGGCCTCGATCGGAACCATCACGCCACCGACCGCCGTCCACGCCAAGCCGTTGACGAAGCCGATGGTGTCGTGCTCCAAGACCCGCCCCTGCCGGTGGCGGGGCGCGCCCAGGAGGCGCTCCACCGCCGCCTCGTCGATCCGCACGGGGCGCACGCGGGCGCTGGCCTGGCCGCGCTCGACCACCTTGCGGGCCACCTTTCGACAGACACTCGCGATCTCGCGCTCGAGGTTCCGCACCCCGGCCTCGCGCGTGTACTCCCGGATTATGCGGGTCACCGCCTCGCGGCTGATGCGGATGTCGGTGCGCTGCAGGCCGCTGTTGGCCATCTGCTTGGGGACGAGGTATCGCCGCGCGATCGCCAGCTTCTCCACCTCGGTGTAGCCCGCGAGGCGCACGATCTCGAGCCGATCCTGCAACGGCACCGGGATGCCCTGCAAGCTGTTGGCGGTGCAGACGAACATCACCTTGCTGAGGTCGTAGTCCAGGTCCAGGTAGTGGTCGTTGAAGGTCCCGTTCTGCTCGGGATCGAGCACTTCCAGCAGCGCCGCGCTGGGATCTCCCCGGAAGTCGGCGTTGAGCTTGTCGATCTCGTCGAGGAGGAACACCGGGTTGCTGGAACCCGCCTTGCGGATCCCCTGCACGATCTTCCCGGGCAGGGCGCCGATGTAGGTGCGACGGTGGCCGCGAATCTCGGCCTCGTCCCGGACGCCGCCGAGGGCCACCCGCACGAAGTTCCGGTTGGTAGCGGTGGCGATGCTGCGGGCGAGGCTGGTCTTACCTACGCCGGGGGGCCCCACCAGGCAGAGGATCGGCCCCGACAGCTTGCCGGTGAGCGACGAGACGGCGAGGTACTCCAAGATCCGGGACTTCACCCGACCGAGCCCGAAGTGGTCGGCGTCGAGCGAGGCCCGAGCCACGGCCAGGTCCACCCGGTCCTCGGTGAGCTCGCCCCAGGGCAGCGACAACATCACGTCGAGGTAGTTCCGCACCACCGCCGCCTCGGCGCTCATCGGGCTCATCATCTTGAGCTTCCGCATCTCGCGGTCGAAGCGCTCCCTCGCCTCGGGACTCAGCTTCCGCTCCTGCCCCTTGGCCTCCAACTCGGCCAACTCCGACCGGAACTCGTCTTTCTCACCCAGCTCCTTCTGGATCGCCTGCATCTGCTCGTGCAGGTAGTGCTCCTTCTGCGAGCGCTCGATGGACTTCTTCACCCGCGTCTTGAGCTTGCGCTCCACCTGCAAGACCTCGATCTCCGCCTGCAAGTAGGCGAGGATGGTCTCCAGGCGCTTGTGGGGGTCGGCCTCCGCCAGGAGCGCCTGCCGCGCCTCCGTCTTCAACTGCAGGTGCCGGACGATCGCGTCGGAGAAGCGCCCCGGGTCCTCGATGCTGTTCACCTGGAGTTGCGCCTCGGGGGCGGCCACCCGCCCGAGCTTCACGAACTCGTCGAACGCTTCCTTCACCTGCCGGGAGAGGGCCACCGTCTCCGGCGTGGGCGGGCCGGCGTCGGGTAGCTCCTCGACTTCCACCATGAAGTGGTCCTGCTCGCCCACGAAGCGCAGCACGCGGCCGCGCCGCAGGCCGTCGACCAGCACCTTCACCGTGGCGTCGGGTAGCCGCATCACCTGGACCACCGTGGCCACCGTGCCCACCTCGTGCACCTCCGAGGGCAAGGGCTCGCGGGTGCCCGCCTCGCGCTGGGTGGCGAGCATGATCTCCTTGTCGCCCTTCATCGCCTCGTTCAGCGCCGCGATGCTGCGCTCGCGCCCGACGATGAACGACACCGCCGCCTGCGGGAACACCACCAACTCCCGCAGCGGCAACAGGGGGAGTTGCCGCGTGCGGCTACCGGGCGGCGTACGGCGCTCGCGAAAGAACATGGGACCTCAGACGGCTTCGTTTTCGTAGACGAGGATGGGGTCCTTTTTCCGGGCCACGACCTCGTCGGTGACGACACACTCCCGCACGCCGCTCTTCCCCGGAAGGTCGTACATCACGTCGAGCATCAACTCCTCGACGATGGCCCGCAGCCCACGGGCCCCGGTCTTGCGCTTGATCGCCTCCTTGGCGATGGCCAGCATCGCGGTGTCGGTGATGCGCAACTGCACGCCTTCCATCTCGAACAACTTCTGGTACTGCTTCACCAGGGCATTCTTCGGGCGAACCAGGATGTCGACGAGTGCGGCCTCGTCGAGCTCTTCCAAGGTGGCGATCACCGGCAGGCGCCCGAGGAACTCGGGGATCATCCCGAAGCGCAGGAGGTCCTCGGTCTCGGCGAGAGCCAACAATTCGCCTTGCCGGTACGTCCGGCGCTCTTTCATCTCCTGCCCAAAACCCATGCCCGACTTGTTGAGCCGTTGTTCCACGATCTTGTCGAGGCCCACGAAGGCCCCCCCGCAGATGAACAGGATGTTGGACGTGTCGATCTGCAGGAACTCCTGCTGGGGGTGCTTGCGGCCGCCCTTGGGCGGCACGTTGGCCACCGTGCCCTCGATGATCTTCAAGAGCGCCTGCTGCACGCCCTCGCCGCTGACGTCGCGGGTGATCGAGGGGTTCTCCCCCTTTCGCGCCACCTTGTCGATCTCGTCGACGTAGATGATGCCCTTGATCGTGCGCTCCACGCTGTACTCGGCCGCCGTGAACAGCGAGAGGACCACGTTCTCCACGTCCTCGCCGACGTACCCGGCCTCGGTGAGCGAGGTCGCGTCGCAGATGGCGAAGGGCACGTTGAGCTTGCGGGCCAGCGTTTGGGCGAGGAGCGTCTTGCCCGTGCCCGTCGGGCCGATCAACAGGATGTTGCTCTTCTGCAACTCGACGTCGTCGCGACTGGCTCGGGCGTCGATGCGCTTGTAGTGATTGTGCACGGCCACCGCGAGCACCTTCTTGGCGCGCGTCTGGCCCACGACGTAGTCGTCGAGGTGGCGGGAAATCTCGATGGGCCGGGGAACGAGGGCCCGCGCCGCGGCGAAGTCTTCGCGCTCGTATTCCTCGGTGATGATCTCGTTGCACAACTCCACGCACTCGTCGCAGATGTACACGCTGGGACCCGCGATCAACTTGCGCACGTCGCGTTGCGACTTGCCGCAGAAGGAGCAGGTCAGGTCCTTGTCTCGGGTCTTGCGATGCAAAGCTCGTCCTCTGGTGACAACGTAGCCGGGCGCGCGATCGGACGCCCCGCAGAATGCCGGACCCCGGCGTCAGGGCTTCAACACCAGCACGGTCACGCCCGTCCCGTCCTCGAACTGCCGGGTTTCTTCCAAGTGAGCCGCGAACGGCAGCGCCGCCAATTCCAGCCCCGCAGGGGCGTAGACCTCGTCGTCGAGCACCACGAACCGCAGGCCCTTCTCGACCAGCGTCGAGGCGATCCTCGCCCGCTTCTCGGGCTCTTGCAGGGCCGACGGCGGCACCTCGTTGCCCGTGGTCTGGGGATTGCAGAGGTCGTTGAGGTCTTGGAAGAACCGCTCCACCTCCCCGTCGACGCGCTTCTTCGGTTGCATGGTGAACAGGCCCTGCGGGCTGTTGACCAGGGCGCGCCCCAGCGCCACCTGCAAGAACGGCTGGTCGGCCGACACCAGGACCGGGTCGAGGTTGGCGAACACGGGCAACTCGAATCGCTCCTGGAGGCGGCTGGCGCCCCGGACGGTGGGCAAGACCACCGCCGCGCCGGGCGACGGGTGCTCGTCGACGAAGCGGGCGAAGGCGGGCAGGGGCACCGCGATCTTCGGGAACGCCTCGCGGAAGCCGGTGCGGTCCATCGTCACCCAGGTGGCCCCGAGCACCGCCGGCACCGCCACCGCCACGCGCATCCACTCGCGGGGCAGGCGCCCCAGCCCGATACCGGCCGCCGTGAACAAGGCGAGCGCCATGGGCACCAGCCACCGGCGTTGAAAGCGGATGGCGTCGGGGGCCAGGTGGCTGTTGAACCAGGCGACGGCATCGCCCAGACCCGTGCCCAGGCCGCCCCACCAACGCGAGAGCACCGCCGTGTTCTCGGGAACGTCGCCCAGGGCGAAGAGCAGGCACACGAGCGACCACCCGACCCAGGGCGCCGCGCGGGCGGGTCGCAGCGCGGCCAGTGCCGCCGCCCCCAGGAGGATCCAGGAGGGGATGAAGGCGGGCGAGAAGGTGAAGTCCCAGGGACGAAGCATCTTCCCCGCCTCCCACTGCCACCAGGTGGCCAACTTCACCGCGTTCTGCGCCTTGTTGGCCATGCGTCCCGAGAGCGGGAGGCCCCAGTACAACCCCACGACCGCCGCCAACCCCAGCGCCGACACCGCGAGGAAGGCCCAGCGCGCCCGTGGCGGCGCCCGCCACAGGGGGAGCAGGGTGAGCGGGACGGCGAAGATGGCGTGGTAGGGGCTGTCGAGGGCCACCGTCGTGGCGAACAGGCCCGCCGCCATCCCCCAGTGGTTGCTCGCGTCGGTCCGCGAGCGGGCCAGCGCGGCGAGCGTCGCCGGGATGGCCCAGAACGCCACGTGCTCGGCCGTGCCGTCGGTGAGCGCCAGGAGGATGGTAGGTTGGCAGACCATCAGGCCGCCGGCCAGGAGTCCCGCTCCGCCCGAGCCGCTCGCTTCCTTCACCCACCACGCCGTGCAGAGCCCCCCCAACCACAACAGCGCGGCCATCCAGAGGTTGTAGCCCGCCCAGGGCCCGAGAATCCAGTGCAACGGCGCGCCCAACAACGACGACACGAACGGCAACACCACGCGCATCGTCCTGGAGTCCGCCAATTTCAACGCCGCCAAC
>CAYHRZ010000003.1:23595-33468 GCA_964359125.1 uncultured Klebsiella sp.
GCGATCTGTCCAGAAGGGCACGGGCCAGGCCTGCGCCTGGTGGTCGAAGCCCCAGGTGCCACGGAACACGTCGGTGCCGGCGGCGCCGAGGAGGCTACCGTCGCGCAGTGGCGAGAGCAGCCACCCCACCAGCACGAGCAACGCGACGGCAATCCAGGGGAGACGCACGGCTGCCGGTTATCGCAGCGGCGGACGCAACGGGGCGATGCCTAGGTAGCGTGCCGATCCTCGTCCCCGGGCGCGGTTCATCAGCGTCCGGGCGACCGCGTACACCGCGAAGAAGGCCGCGAGCAGCGCGCGGTCCCGGGCGGTGGGCGGCGTCGGCCCGCACACGAGCTTGTCGTCGACCGCCCCGTCGTCGACGAACAGCACCCGCAGCCACGCCGACGTGCTCACCCGCTCACCGGCCGCGATCCTGGGCCCGAGCACCAGCGCGTCGTCGGGGTCGCCGTCGTCGCCCACCGTGCCCGGCACGCTGCCGTAGTTGAACGGGCAGGGCAGCGGCGATAGGTACTCCACGCCCCGCCCCGCCTGTCGTTTGACGAAGCCGCCCCGCGGCACCTCGATCTCCACCGTCAGTGTGATCACCTGGGGTCGGAGGTTAAGCGTTAAGCCTTTCCCCCGCCAGACTAGCCTCGCGCTACACTGCGCCGCCGGAGTCCCCATGCGCGTCTTGCCCCTCGCCATCCTCGTTGCCTGCCAGCAGGACACGGGATTTTCTTCGGGTACCGACGACCAGGTCTCCGGCGAGAACGGGACGATGGTGCTCACCCCCACCTACCTGTTGTTCGACGACCTCTCGCCGTCCTACGCCAAGTCGGCCACCTTCAACGTCGCCAGCACCGGCGACGAGCAGCTCGAGATCTACCAGGCCCGCGTGATCGCCAACCCCGGGGGCGTCTTCACCTTCGAAGACAAGACCGAGGTGCTGATCAACCCCGGGAGCAGCGTGGACTGGGCGGTGGCGCTGTACGTCACCGCCGAGGGCAAGTACGAGGGGAGCATCCGCATCGACAGCAACGACGCCACCACGCCCCAGGTGGTGCTCGACATGTGTGGCGTCACCCTCGGCTGGTCCGAACCCTGCGGCACGGACGACCCGGGCGACAGCGGGGCCGACGGCGAGTAGCGACGTGCGCCCGGGGTCGCGCTTCGCAATACCCGGCGGGGCGCCCGCGGAGGTGCTCGAGCGCCTGGACGCCGAGGCCCTGGGCCTCGCGCGGGCCCGCGTGGCGGCGCGGCTCGGCCACCCCGATCCCTTCCACCTCCGGCAGTGGCTGGGGTCGGCCACCGGGCCCGTGGTGGCCACGCCGGGGCTGCCCCTGTCCCCCGACGCCGCCGACGCCGTCCTCGTGCGCGCCGCCGTCGAAACCGGAGCCGACCCGGGGCTGCTCGCCGGCCTCTTCGCCGGTCGGCCCGCGGGCGCGCAGGCCCGCGCCGTCGGCGCCCCCTTCCCCTGTTTCCGTTTCCCACGCGAGCGGCCGCCAACGCCTGTCCGCATCGGCCGGGTCGACACCTGGAGCTGCGCCGACATCGGCGAACCGCCGAACGCCACGGTGCGCGCCGTCGTCGCCATCCCGGGGGGCGTGGCCCTGGGAACCGACTACGGACTGGTGCTGCACCAAGGCGGACAGTTTCGCCCCTTCCCCTGGCCGGAAGGGGCCCGCCGCGAGGCGCGCCGCGTGGAGGCGATGGCGGTGCACGGCGGCGAGCTGTTGGTCGCGACATCACAATCGCTCGTGCGCTGGAATTTCCGGAGCGACCCCACCGTGAAGAAGCACGGCGCCGACGCGGAGGGAGGGTGGGACGAACTCCGCTGCATGTTGTCGTCGGGCCACCGACTCTTCCTCGGGTGGCGAACGCGCTTGGAGGGTGGTGACGGCCCACCCGACACCTTCGCGCTCTGCGAGGCGGCCGGCGTGGTGTACGCCGGCACGGCCGGCGGCGACATCTACGTGGTGGACGGGGGTCGGCAGTGCTCCCTCGCGCCGGGGCGCCCCGCCCCGGTGCGGCACCTAGCGTACGCCGACGGGCGCCTGCACGCCGCCGCGGGCGGCCAACACCACCAGTTCGACGGCGTCACCTGGCGCGCGGCCGCCCCGGAGCCCACCGCGTTCGCCGTGGATCGATGGGCGCGGGTCTGGTCGCTGGCCGAGGGGCGCCTCTTCGCGACCACTCGCGCCGGCGCGTGGCCGGCGCCGCTGCCGCTGGACCGACCCTGGTGCCTCGGCGCCAGCGGCGACAGCCTCTGGATCGGCGGCCGCGAGCGACTCTGGCGGGTCGAGATCGGCTAGGCGACTACTCGCAGCCGCAAGCACCGAATTCCGGCCCGTCGACGGGCACCGCATCGGTCACACTAGCGGTCGCGACGGGATCCATGCTGAACGAGATCGCGGCCCCACCGGCGCCGCCTTCGCCCGCGGCGGCCTGGCTGCCCGAGGTCGCCGACCCGGTGGCGCACACCGTCCCCCGGGCGGCCACGACGGCGCCGAAGGAAAGGGTCATCGGTGCGCTTCCTTCGACGTGAACCCACGTGTCGCCGCGGCGGACCCACGCGTCGACCTCGCCGTCCCAGGTGTCGACCCGCGCCCACCCCGGCACCTCCAACGAGGCGCCCGCGTACGCGGCGGCCTGGCCCACGACGACGCTACCGACCACCTCGGCGTTCCGCGCCTGTCCCACCCGCCAGGCCCACTGCCCGGTGAACCGCGCCCCGCCGCCGGCGTCGACCGAGATGTCGGCCACGTTGTCGGCGTCCGCCGTCGTCACGGCGCTCCCGCGGGCGTAGGCGGTCATGCGCGACACGTCCACCTCGGCCCGCGCGCTGCCCGAGGCGCGGCCCGACGCCCAGATCGCCGCCTCGCACGCGCCCTCGGCGGCGCCGGGGAGGCCCACCACCGCGACCATGTCGCTGGTCCAGCGGCGGGTGAGCCCCATCAGCCCGTCGTCGGACGCGCAGTAGTTCTCGTCCCGGCGCCCGCCGAAGGACATCGACACCTCAGCCTCGCTGTACCAGGTGCCGCGGTGGCTGTCGTCGTCGCCGTCCGACGACCGCTGCTCCACCAGCGACCAGCCGCCATTGACGGTGGCCGCAGTCTCAGTCTGGGCGCAAATGGGCCAGGTACCGGCCTGCGCGAGGGTGACGATGAGCAACATGGGTGCGACCTCTACCGGAGGGATCGGATCGGGCGGGGGTCGCCGTTAGCGCTTGGGTCACCGGGGTGGCAGAGAGCCGCCCCGTGATAACGCCGGCCCCCGACCGGGAGGCCCCATGTCCACGCTACCCCACGACCCCCGAGCTTTCGCCGACCGCGCGCTCACGCGTGTAGCGTTGCAGATGCAAGGCTCCTTGATCCTCGGCATCGCCGCCGAGGTGCGCGGGATGGCGTCGGCCGGTCGGCCGATCGGCAACCTCACCGTGGGCGACTTCGACGCCCGGCAGTTCCCGGTCCCCACCCGACTCCGCGACGGCATCGTCGCCGCCCTCGACGACGCCCAGACCAACTACCCGCCCTCCGAGGGCATCATCGAGCTTCGGCGCGCCATCTGCGCCTGGTACCAGCGCGCGCTCGGCCTGGACGTCCCCCTGGACTGGGTGGTCACCGCCGCCGGGGCGCGCCCGGTGATGTACGCTACCTACCGGCTCTTCCTCGAACCCGGCGACGTGCTCGTCTACTGCGTACCGAGTTGGAACAACGGCTACTACGCCCAACTCACCGGCGCGACGCAGGTTCGGGTTGCGACGACGGCCGCGAACAACTTCTTCCCGACGGTCGATCAACTGCGCGAACCCCTGTCGCGGGCGAAGATGTTCACGCTGAACTCGCCGCTCAACCCCACCGGGACGGTGATCGACCCCGAGCGGCTCGCCGAGATCGCGCGCCTGGTGGTCGAGGAGAACCGGCGGCGCGACCGCGAAGGCCTCGCGCCGCTGATGTGGATGTTCGACCAGGTGTACTGGCTGCTCACCTTCGGCGGCTCCCGCCACGCGCACCCCGCCGTGCTGGTGCCCGAGGTGGCGCCGTTCGTGGTCACCATCGACGCGATCAGCAAGGCCTTCGCCGCCACCGGGCTGCGGGTGGGCTGGGCCGTGCTGCACCCCATCCTCGCGGAGCGGATGAAGTCGTTCCTCGGACACGTGGGCGCGTGGGCGCCCCGGCCGGAGCAGGTGGCCACGACCGGGTTGCTCGGCGACGACGCGGCGATGGCCTCGTTCGGCACCGAGTTCCGCGAGGGCCTGCAGTCGCGGCTGGACACGCTGCACGCGGGTCTGACGAGGCTGGGCGTCGAGCACATCGCGCCGCAGGGGGCCATGTACCTCGCCGTGCGCTTCGACTTGTTCGGGCGCCCGGGGGTGGAGGGTCGACCGATGGCCACCAACGAAGACGTGCGCCGGTGGCTACTCGCCGCCGCGGGCGTGGCGGTCGTGCCCTTCCAGGCCTTCGACCTCGACGAGGAAAATGGCTGGTTCCGGATGTCGGTGGGCGCGGTCTCGGTGGCGGCGCTCTCGGCCGCCCTGGATCGGTTGGGGGCAGCCCTTTCGCGCGTGTAGGATCCCGTGGGGCCCGCCCGCGGCCCAACACCGCCGCGATACCTGTCCCGCGTGACCCCCGCTGAACTCGTACGCCAGCTGCGCGACCGGCCCCCGCGTACGCCCGACGAGGCCGTGCAACTCGGGCGCGGCGTGGGCACCGTGACCGCCGAGCACGCGGCCGCCGCGCTGGAGCACCTCGTCGCCGGTGGCCTCGACGCCAACGGCGTGCATGCCCACGGGGCGCTCCTGGTGCACCTCGTTCAAGCGTCCGGGGATCGCAGCTTGTTCGCCGTGCTGGTGAAGGCATTGCGAACCGGGGACCCCGCGCTCCGCGCCGTCCTCGCCCAGGCCATCCCCAAGGTGAATGACCCCGGCAACCACGCCGCCGTCGTGAACCTGCTGCGGCACGCGGACGCCGGGGTGCGCGCCTCGGCGGGCCAGGTGCTCATGGCGGTGGGCGGGCGTACCGTGCTCGCCCTCCTCGACGAGTTGGTCACGGAGCCGAGTTTCCCCGCGCGGGGCATCGCCATCGACGTGGCGGTCCGCATCGCGGGCCACCACGCCGTGCCCACGCTGGTGGCCGCGTACCCCCACTGCGGCGTGGCCGAGCGCCTGAAGGTGCTCCGGTTGCTGGGGGAGGACCGCTTCGTGGGCCGGGACCGCGACGCGGCGATGACCGCGCTGGGACTGGGACTCGACGACGACCACGAGGCGATCGTGTGCGAGGCGCTCACCTCGTTCTCGCGGCTCGCCACCGAAGCGGAGTGGTTCGTGCGCGCCGGCCCCTTGCTCGACGCGCCGGCCGTGGCCGTGGCGAAGGCGGCGGTCGAGGGGCTGCGTCGCTTCACGTCGGTCGCCGCCGTGGGAGCGCTGGAGCGGAAGCTGAACGCGGGCCCGCAGGTCGTGCGCCTGGCCGTCCTGGACGTGGTCGAAGCCCAGCAGAGTAACGACCTGCTGCCGCTGCTGGTGGCGGCGCTCGGGCACCGGCAACTACCCGTCCGCGCCCGCGCCGCGGAGGTGCTCGCCCAGGTGGCGGCCGCCGGCAAAGTCGACGTCTCGCGGACGGTGATGTGGCTCCTCCACAGCAAGGACGCCGAGGTCCGGCGCTTCGCCATCGACGTGGCCCGCCAGGTCCACGACCCGGCCAGCCAACTCTGGCCTCGCCTGGTGGCGCACCTCCGCGACGAAGACTGGTGGGTGCGCGAGCGCGTGGCCGACGCCCTCGTCGAACTCGCCGGTCAGAAACTGGTGAAGTACGTTGCCCCGCTGCTGGAGACCCACAGCGCCCCCGTGCGGATGTTCGCGGTGGGGGTACTGCGACGCCTCGCCTCGGCCCAGGCCATCGGCCTCCTCGTCCGGGCGGCCCAGTCCGACCCCGACTGGTGGGTGCGTGAGTGCGCGATCGAGGCCCTGGGCGAGCTCGGCGACACCCGCGCCGCGCCGCACGTGGCCGAGATCGTGTTGAAAGAACCGGACCTCCGCCTCGTCGCGATCGCCGCCCTGACCTCCATGGGCGCGGCCGCGATGGCACCCCACGTCGCCCGGGTACTCGGCGACGACCGACCCGAGGTACGCCTCGCAGCGCTCGATTGCCTCGAGCGCGTGGGCGACCCGGCGCAGACGCCGCAAGTGCAGCACGTGGCGGCCGACAGCGACCCCACCGTCGCCGAGCAGGCCCGCCGGCTCCTGCTGCGCTGGCGGGCGACGACGACCGCCCGCATCAACACCGACGAGGCGATGTCGGCTCTGGATCGCCTGCTCTCCGCGACGGTCAACGCGGGCGCCGACGACCTCCTGCTGGTTCCCGGCCGGCCGCCCTTCATCAAGCGCCTTGGCCGGGTGGAGGCCATCGGCGAGCACGTGCTCGACGGCGACGACGTCGCGTCGTTGTTGTTCCCCCTACTCAACGCGCGGCAGCACGACCTCCTGGCGCAGCGGCACGACGTGGACCTATCGCACCGCGTCCCGGTGCGCGGCGCCGGCGGCACCCTGCGCTTCCGGGCCAACATCTTCCGGCAGTTCCACGGGTTATCGGCTGTCTTTCGTGTGGTACGCGGGGAGTTGCCCTCGCTGGCGGAGTTGGGATTGCCCGAGGTCGTACAGCACCTCGGCGACCTTCGCCACGGATTGGTCTTGGTGGGTGGCCCCACCGGTTCGGGGAAGAGCACCACCCTCGCCGCGCTGATCAACAAGATCAACCGGGGTAGCGCCCGGCACGTGGTCACCTTCGAGGACCCGATCGAGGTCGTGCACCCGCGGGCGCGGGGGCTGGTGAACCAGCGGGAACTGGGCACCCACACCCGGTCGTTCTCCGCTGCGCTGCGGGCCACGCTGCGCCAGGACCCCGACGTGATCCTGGTCGGCGAGCTGCGAGACCTCGCGACGATTGCCTTCGCCCTGTCGATGGCCGAGACCGGTCACCTCGTCCTGGGCACCGTGCACACGGTGGCCGCCGACACGACCTTGGACCGGCTGGTCAACGCCCACGCGCCCGGGGCCCAGCCGCAGGCGCGGGCCATGCTGGCCGGCTGCCTCCGCGCCGTCGTCTGCCAGTACCTGCTGCCCGCCTCCACCGGGCCGGGCCGCGTGCTCGCCACCGAGGTGATGGTCAACACCGACGCCGTCGCCAGCCTGGTCCGCAAGGACAAGTGTTTCCAACTGCCCGCCGTCATCGCCACCTCGCGGGACCAGGGCATGCAAACGATGGACGCAGACCTCCTGCGGCTGTACGGCGCGGGCCTCATCTCGGCCGAGACCGCCCACGCCAAGGCCCGCAACAAGAAGGAGTTCGCCTCGCTGGCACCCGCCCCCACTGGAGTCGCCTAGGGTGGCGCGGCTCGACTCGTTCTTGAGGGTGGCGCTCGACCAGAAGGTCAGCGACCTGCACATCCACGCCGGCAAACCGCCGATCGTGCGCCTCGACGGCGACTTGCTGCCACTGCCGTTTCGCAAGCTCACCGCCCGCGACGCCCGGCTGTGGATCGAAGAGATCCTCGACGCAGAGCAACGGGCCACCCTCGAACTGGACCAGCAGGTCGACTTCCTGTACGCCCTGGGCGAAGGCGCACGATTCCGTGCGAACGCCTTCGTGCAGAACGACGGACTCTCCGCCGTCTTCCGGGCCATCCCCGACGGCGTGCCCACGCTGGAGTCGCTCCGCCTGCCACCCGCCGTCCGCGCGCTCACGCAGCTCAACAACGGCCTGGTCCTGGTCACCGGACCGACCGGGTCCGGCAAGAGCACCACGCTCGCCGCGATGATCCACGAGATGAACCTCACCTCGGCGCGGCACATCATCACCCTGGAGGACCCGGTGGAGTTCGTCCACCGGCCGGCGGGCTGCGTCATCACCCAGCGGCAAGTAGGTCACGACGTGGTGTCCTTCGAGGAGGGCCTCCGGAGCGCGATGCGGGAGTCGCCCGACGTGCTGGTGGTGGGCGAACTGCGCGACGAGACGTCGGTGTCCCTGGCCCTGCACGCCGCGGAAACCGGGATGCTCGTACTGGGCACGTTGCACACGAACTCGGCGGCGGGCGCCATCGACCGAGTGCTCGACGCCGTCGCCGAGGAGGGCCGGGAGCAAGCGCGCAACCTGCTCGCGCTGCTGCTCCGCGGGGTCGTGGCGCAGACCCTCTGCCGGAGGGTCGGCGGCACGGGTCGGGTGGCGGCGCTAGAGATCCTCGTCCAGAGCCACGCGGTCGCCAACTTGGTGCGCGAGAACAAGATTCACCAGCTCGAGACGTACCTCTCCGCCGCGGGCCGCGAGGCCGACGGCGCACAGTCCCTCGACCACTCCCTGTTCGGCTACGTCCGGGACGGGCTGGTCGCCCGCGACGAAGCCCTGCGCCTCGCGCGATTCCCCGAGGCCCTGGCCGAGCGACTGGCCGAGTTGCCGGTGGAAGCCTGATGCCGCCGCCCTCCCCAGGGTTGGTCGTGGGGCCCCGCGAGCGTGATCCTGGCGCGGAGATCCGCTTCCACTCGGCCGCCCAGGTGATGTTGGCGAGGAACGACCCGCGTAGCGCCGGTTGGTTGCTGCTCGCGCTGGTCGACGTCGAACTTCGTCGGAAGGGGTCGCTGGCCCCCGCCGCCGAGGCCATCGCGCACGAGGCCGCATCGGCCTTGGCGGCCGGGGGAGAGCTGCGCGCCGCCGCCGCCACGTTGCAAGCCATCGGCGACCACCAGGGCGCGGCCGCGGTGCTGGCCGCGGCCGGCGCGTCGGCCGCCGCGTCTCGAACGCGGGCGACCCAGGGCCGCGTCCCACTCGGCAGCGTGCCGGTAGCGCCCGGCGTGGTCGCCATCGAGCACGACAGCGCGGCCCTGCACCGGGCCGCCGCCGAGGCCATCGCGACGCTACCTGTCGACGCCGCCGGACAACCCGCGTTGGAGTTGTGCACCATTCTCGAGTTGTACGCCCCGGCGGCGAGGCTGGCGGCGCGGGCCGGCGACCACCGGCACGCGGCGCAGCTTTGGACGCGCGCGGGCGAGGCGATGTCGGCGGCCTTGGAGTTCGCCCGGGCCGACATGCAGGAGGCGGCCTTCGAGGCGGTCACGCGGGTGCGGCACGACGACCCCGCCTACCGCCAGGCCTGCGTCTTCGGCATCCGCCTCGCGGCGCGTCTCGACCGCGTCGTGTTTGCCATGGATCATCTCGTTGCGCCCTTCTTGTCCACGCCACCCCGCGGCGAGGCGGAGGTCGACGCGCACCGTCGGCTCGCAGGTCTGTACGCTCGCCACGGGCAGTTGGAGCTGGCCGAGTCCATCCTGGCCCAGTTCGTGCGCACCTTCCCCGGGGACGAGAGGGCGACGGGCGAACTCGCGCACCTCCGCCGGGCTCGTGGCGCCCCCGCGACTGCCCCGCGAAGTCGAACCGCCGACGAGAACGTGCTGCCGCCCGTGCCCAACCTCGCGCTGCCGGTGGTGCCGGCGGGCCGGGTGGGCGAGTCGCGGATCGTCCCGGACCGGACGGTGCGTGCCACTCGCGGCGGCACGCCGACGACGGGTTCCTCCGCGCGACCGTCGGCCTCGCTGGGGCAAGGTACCGACGCGGCGCCGGTGGTGGTGGGCACGCTGCCGGGGCCGGGAGCCGTCGTCGGGGGCCGGTACCGGATCGAGGCCCAACTGGGCGTGGGCGGGGCGGCGGTGGTGTACCGGGTTTGGGACACCGAACTCGACGAGCCGGTTGCCCTGAAAGTCCTGAACTCACCGGTGTCGGACGCCAAGCAGGTGGAGAGGTTCCGGCAGGAGCTTCGGCTCGCCCGGCGTCTCGCCCACCGCAACGTGGTTCGCCTGCACGACATCGGCGTCCACGAGGGTTTCCGCTACCTCACGATGGAGTTGCT
>CAYHRZ010000004.1:0-31419 GCA_964359125.1 uncultured Klebsiella sp.
CGGTCTCCGCACCTCGCGCACGGTGTACGTCTACGGCGAGGGCGAGGCACCGGCGGACGACGGCGTGGCCTTCCTGCCGCCGGAGTAGCGTCAGAAGGCGTACACGCCCACCAGCACCTGCGTTGCCGTCGTGACGCCAACCAGGCCCTCGTTGCCGTCGCTCCACACCGCCACGCCCGTCGGCGTGCCCGACTCGATGGTGACGTCCTGGTACGTCCACCCGTCGATCTCGGACCCCCACGCGACCCGTACCGAGCCATCGCTGTTGAGCCAACCCACGAAGTAGTTCCCGTCGTCCTGGCGGTATGCGCTGGCGATGGCCGGGCTGTCGAGGGACGTGCCGAGTTGAACCTCGTTGCCACCGGGTTCCTCGATGATCACCCGCTTGAGCACGGGGTCGGCGAAGACGGCCGTGACGCCACGGCTGTCGGACCATGTGTCGAGGTCGGAGGCGTCGTAGGACCACTGCGCGGCGCCGCTGAACGTGGGCGCCGACGACTCGGGGTCGAAGCCGTAGCGGTACACGCCGTCGTGGTTGGCCAGCACCGAGGGCCCCGTGTCGAGGTCCAGCGCGCAGGCGCTGGCCGTCGCGCTCCCGTCGTCGACGTTGCTGAGCACGTTCCAGGTGGCGCTGCCCTCCAAGGCGTTCACCCGCACGTAGGTGAGCACGCCGTTGGCGCCGCCGTCGCACGCCACCGCGTGCACCACGCCGTCGCTGTCGACGGCCACCGACACGTCGTCGGCGGCGTCGTCGGGTACGTTGCTCTGCGCCACGCAGTTACCGGCGGTCCCCGTCGTGAGGGGGTACGACACGAGGCGCACGCTCCTCGACGCCGAGGCTTCCAGCGCCAGCGCACCGTACAGCGTCGTGCCGCTGAGGATGAAGTCGTGGCCGTCGCCCACGCTGTACGTCGGGTCCGTCGAGCTTCCCGACCAGGCCAGGGTGCCCGTGAGGTCGGCGTCGTTGACGACGTAGCCGCTGTCCCAGTACATCGCGAAGCCTGCGTCGTACCAGGTGTCGGCCGAGGCGGTGCGCACAAGCTCGGTCGCGACAGAAAGGTACACGCGTCCCCGGGCTTCCACGAGGATGGGCGTACGCGGGTTGGTCCAGGTGTAGCCAAAGACTTCCTCGACTGCCACGCTGTTGTCGCCACCGTCGCAGTCCTGGTCCACGAGGTCGCCCGGCGTCTCGGGCGAACGCGGCCGAACCGTGGCGTCCTCGTCGTCACAGTCGCCCGCCGGGAGTTCGCCGCTGCCCGCGACCCCCTCGGTCGGCACGCCATCGTAGGCGTTGCCCACGTAGCCGTCGCCGTCCTGGTCGAAGTCGTCTCCGCCGTCGCAGGCCTCGTCGAAACCGGTGTAGTAGGTCTCGACCTCTCCCGGGTTGAAGCCGGGATCGGTGTCGTCGCAGTCGCCGCCGGGCAGGTTCCCGCTGGGATCCTTGTAGACCGTCTCGAGGCCAAGATACTCGTCGGGCACGAACCCGTCGCCGTCGTCGTCGTAGTCGTCTTCCCCGCCGCAGTCGCTGTCGTAGCCATTGTACGGCTGGTCGTCGACGCCGGGGTGCACGGCGTCGTTGTCGTCGTCACAGTCCCCGGCGGGCAGTTGGCCGCTGGTCTCGACGTAGAGCGTGTAGAGGTCCACGAACTCGTCGGGGACGTAGCCGTCGCCGTCCTGGTCGTAGTCGTCTTCCCCGCCGCAGTCCTGGTCCAACCCGTCGTACCAGGTGTCGGGCTGCTTGGGCGAGACCTTCGGCTCCTGGTCGTCGCAGTCGCCGCCGGGCAGTTGCCCGGAGCGGCTGACGCCCTTCGTCGTGAGGCCCACGAACTCGTCGGGAACGTAACCGTCGCCGTCCTGGTCGTAGTCGTCGCCGCCCTGGCAGTCCTGGTCCACCCCGTCGTACCAGATCTCGGGCGTGGCCGGCGAGATCGAGGCGTCGTTGTCGTCGCAGTCGCGGTTGGCCTCGACGCCGTCGCCGTCGTCGTCGACCTGCCCGGCGCGAGAAGCGACGTCGGCGTCGGTGATCCAGTTGCAGCCAGCCGAGACGACAAGGGCCAGCATGCCGGTCGCAAAACCAAGGCGTTGCATCGATCGCGCTCCGGCACGCAAGGTATCACGGGCTCAGGGCCGCCCGCCCAAGTGCAGCAACCACTCTCGATTCCCCGCCTTCGCCCCCGGCAACGGTGACTCCAACTCGCCGAGGAAGGCGAACTGGTTCGCGGCCGCCGCCTCGCGTACCGCGTCGAGCGCCTCGCGCCGCGCGGCGGCGTCACCCACCAAGCCCCCCTTTCCGACCCGCTCGCGGCCTACCTCGAACTGCGGCTTCACCAGCACCACGACCTCCCCCCGGGGCGCCAGGACCCGGGCGATGGCCGGGAGCACGAGCCGCAAGCTGATGAACGACAAGTCGCCGACCAGCAACGACACCGGCTCGGGCAGGGCATCGAGGTACCGCGCATTGGTTCGCTCCATCACCACCACCCGGGGATCCGTGCGAAGCGACCAGGCCAGTTGGCCCTGCCCGACGTCGACTGCGTACACGCGGGCGGCGCCGCGCTGCAGCAGGCAGTCCGTGAACCCGCCCGTGGACGCACCGAGGTCGGCACAGACCCGGCCCAGCGGGTCGACCCCGAAGCCGTCGAGCGCAGCTTCGAGCTTGAGCCCGCCCCGCGACACGTACTTCAGCGGGGGTCGCCGCAAGCGGATCGTCGCGCCCTGGGGAACGCGACTTCCCGGTTTCTCCGCCGGCGTTTCGTCGACGAGCACGTTGCCGCTCCGGATCTCGGCCTGCGCGCGCTCCCGCGTGGCCACGAGCCCCCGCGCCACCATCGCGAGGTCGAGGCGCTCCGGCACCGGCTAGTGAGCCCGCTCGACCGCGAATCGGGCCAGCCAGGCCAGCGGCTCGCCCTGCGGCAGTTGCCGCGCGCAGGTCTCGGCCTCGGCCGCCAGCCGCCGCGCCTCGTTCACCGTCCACTCCCTGCCATAGAGGCGAAGGAAGGAGGGGGGCCCGTCGGCACCCGCGTCTTGTTCCGCGTCGAGCACGTCGTCGGCCACCTGGAAGGCGAGCCCCACCAACTCGCCGTACCGGCTCAGCCGGTCCAGCGCCGCGCCGTCGGCCCCCGCCGACATGCCGCCCATGCGAACGGCGGCGCGGATCAACGCCCCCGTCTTTTGACGGTGCAGCAGCACCAGGGAATCGCCGTCGTGCGCCAGCCCCGTGATGTCGCGGAACTGCCCCGCCACCATGCCCCGCGCCCCCGACGCGAGGGACAACTCGCGCACCAGCGGCGGCTGGTGCGCCACGTGGAGGAACGCCTCGGTGAGCAGGGCGTCCCCGACCAGGATCGCCACCGCCTCGCCGAAGGCGACGTGAACGGTCGGGCGCCCCCGCCGCTCGTCGTCGTCGTCCATGGCCGGCAAGTCGTCGTGCACCAACGAGTAGGTGTGGACCAGCTCGATCGCAGTGGCTGCGGCCAGGGCTTGCTCCGACTCGCCGCCCACGGCCTCCGCCGCGGCGAGGCAGAGCAACGGCCGGATCCGCTTCCCGCCCGTGCGCAACGGGTAGCGGCAGGCCTCGCGCAGCGCGACCGGCTCGACGTCGGCCAGCGCATGGCCCAGCGCGACCTCGAACTTCGCCAGGCGGGGGGCGCTCCAGGTCGCCAGCGCGTCGCTCACGGGCCAGCACCGGGCGCGGGGGGGGCTGTTTCGGCGCCGGGGGCGGGCACTGCCGGGGGCGGCTCGGACTCCCCGACTTCCTCTTCCTCGATCGGCGTCTCGGTCACCCCGCCGAGTCCCTCGGCCATCTCCATCACCGGCTCGCCGATGGTGCTGGGCACGGCCCGGGCCTCGATGGCAATCGCCCGCGCGACGTACCGGAGGACGCGGGCACGTGCCGTGGGCTCCATCCGGTCCGCGCCGAGCGCCAGGTCACGCAGTTCGACGAGGCGGTCGCGCCGGTCGACCTCGTCGGCGCTCCCCAGCAGGCGGTCGATCTCGGCCAAGAGTGCGGTGGACGGCGCGGCGACCTCGGTAGGGACGGCGACGGGCGGCACGGGTCGAATGCCCCCGTAGGGTACGACGCCGCACGCCACGAGCAGGAGCATCCACACGGCGCGTGTCCTATCCCGGCACCGCCTCTGGCGCGGGCGTCGGCTCCGGCGGCGGCGCGACGGAAGGGTCCACGCCTTCCTCCGGTTCGGGCGGCCCGTACTCCACGTCGGTGGGCAGGGACAGGGCACCGCTGGGGAAGGCCTCCACCGAGGTTCCCGTCGCCACCGCCACCGCGCCGATGGGTGCGAAGAGGCGCTCCGTGGGCTGGCCGGGCAGCGTGAGGACCGGCATGCCCGTGCCCTGCAATCCCGTGCCCGCCGCGCGCTCCACGCGCTCGAGTCCCGGCCCCACCAGGTACTCGTCGCTGCCACCGGGGCCCAGCAGGCCCGCCTGCGCCAGGCCCTCGACGGTACCGAGCCAAGCAGGCAACGCCCCGCTCGCGCCCTGGACGCGCAAAGAACCCCGGCGCATCGAGCGGTTGTCGTCGTAGCCGACGTAGGCTGCGACGGTCACGGCCGACCCCCACCGCGGGGCGCCCGAGCCGGGCAAGAAAACCGGGGCGAAACCGACGAACGCGGCGTTCCGGTAGTCGTTGGTCGTCCCTGTCTTCCCCGCCAGCGGCACGGGCTTCCCCCCGAGCGCCACGGCCACCGCCGCTCGCCTCCCCGTGCCGTGGGTCACGACGTCGCGGAGGATGCCACCCACCAACTCGCCCGCCCGCGGGTCCGTGATGGTCTCCGTCACCGCGCCGAGCCGGAAGATGACATTGCCTCCGGCGTCGCGAACCTCCTGGATGATCGCCGTTGGCTCGTCGCTCGGGGGGAGAGAGAACGCCGAACGCAGGCCCATCACCGCGCCGCTCTCGTAGCCCTCGCCGGTGAAGCGCTGCCGCTCCCCCTTCAACAAGCCCTGGTACATCCCAGCCATCTCCACCAGGGTGGCGTCCGCCGCGCCCAGGGGGAGGGTGAGGTTCTCCGGCAAGTCGGCCGTCACGCCGAGTTCCCTCGCGAGCTTCACGAGGTACTTCACGCCCACCAACGTGCGCCAGTCCGGGTGCAAGGCCAGCAGTTCGGGGTCGTAGGGCTCACGCCCGGCCAGTTCGCCGAGCCGTCGATCCAGCGCCCCGCGGAGGAGCCTCAGCGTGGACAGGTGGACGCGGGCCTCGATGACCAAGGCGCCCTGGGCGTCGAGCGACAGCGCCTCGCCGACCGTCTCCTCCCCGCTCAGTCCCGCCTCACCGACCGGGATGGGCACGAATCCGGCCGGGGGTCGACCGCAGGCCGTCGCACCGGTCACCGGGTCCCACGTGAGGGTGCCAACCGCGCTCTCGAGGCAGCGCCGCGCCGACGCCTCCAGGCCGAGGAAGTGGTTGTCGAGCGCCGCGAGGCGCGCCTCCCGCTCGGCGGAGCGCGCCGTACGATCCACCCGCGCGACCTCCGCCGCCACCCCCGTGCCGAACAGCATCGAGCGCACGGCCAGGACGTCCTCGGGGTGCGGCGACGCCGCGATTTCGCCGAGCACGTCGAGCCGGGCGCCCGTGAAGGCCAGCAGGTCGAGGTCGTCGCCCGACGCGCGAATCACCGCCTCGTCGCGCATCCGCACGGCGTAGTCGGCGGTGGTCTCGCCGGCGCGGGGGGTCAGGTCGACCGACGCCGCGACCTGTCGCACTTGGTCCTCGGTGAGCCGGTCCGTCAGGTGCGCGAGCAGCCAGACGCTGGCGATGTTCTCGGACCGCGCCCCGGCGGCTGCCATCGAGAGGTAGGGATCCGATGCGTGGTCGGCCCGCGGGTAGTACCAGACGCCCCGGAAGGGGAACACCGCTCGCCGGTTGTCCAGCACGTCGGCGGGTAGCCACCCCAACTGGATCGCGGCGTAGAAGACCAGGGTCTTCCAGGTGGAGCCGAACTGCCGCTGGGCGGTGGACGCGCGGTTGAAGTTGCGGTTGTCGTTCCCGCCCACGAGCGCGCGAACCAGCCCCGACTCGAGCACGATGACCGCGCCCTGGAGCGCAGGGCGCAGTTCCAAGTCGCACGCCGTCCCATCAGCACGCACGCTCGCCAGGACGAAGCGGCCCGCGGGGAGCGCCGCCACGAGTTGCCCTGCGTCGGCGTGCAGTGCCTTGGCCATCCGGGCCACGCCGTCGCCGTCGACGGTGCACGGGCGCCCGCCGAGGTCCAACGTCACCGCCGACGAGGTCGCCGACACGAGGCGGGCAACGTGGAAGGAGCGCGGGAGCAAGGCCTGGTTGGGCGACGCCTCGGCAGAGGTCGTTTCCGGCAACAACAACGATGCGAGCGGCGGCCGCTCGAGCGAGGGCCCCAACTCGCTGAGGTGGTGCCAGAGCCCGTACGTTGCCGCGGCCTGGGCCCGGTGATCGACGGTCGTGACGATGCGCAGACCCGCCGTGGAGGGGTTGTCGATGCCTGCCCGCTCGAAGAGCTCGATGAACTCGGGCTCCTCCAGGCGGCGCTGCACCTCGTCGAGCACCACGCTCCGGTCGTAGCGGAATGCACCGCGCCGGAAGTCCAACGGCGTGGCGAGCATGGCCTCCGCCCGGGCGGCCGGGAGGTAGCCCTCCTCCACCATCCGCCGGACCACGTAGGCGGTGCGGTTCTCCGCGAGCGCGCGCGCGGCGGCCCGACGCTCATCGGTCTGTCCGATGAAGGGGTTGTAGCGGCTGGGCGCCTTCACCATGCCCGCGATGAAGGCGCACTCCTTCGGCGACAGGGCCTGCGGCGTCTTGTCGAAGAAGTACCGCGCGGCAATGCCGATGCCGCGGCCGTTGGCGGAGACGTGAAACTGGTTCGCGTAGAACTCCAGGATGTCTTCCTTGGAGAAGTGGGCCTCGAGCCGGGCCGCGTTCACCAGTTCGACGCCCTTGCTCCGCAGGCTACGATCCGGACGGTAGAACAGGTTCTTAGCGGTTTGTTGCGTGAGGGTGGAGCCGCCGGCCACCACCGCACCCGCCTTGATGTTCTGCCACGCCGCGCGGAGAATGTGCTTCGGGTCGACGCCCGGGTGCTGGAAGAAGTTGCCATCCTCCGCCGCCACGATCGCGTTGACCCAGTCCCGCGGCAGGTCCGCGTAGGGCACGTAGTTGCGGTGCTCCTGGTCGAAGAACACGCCCATCGGTGTGACACCATCGCGGTAGAAAACGGGCGACTCCTGCGCGATGATCGCCTCGACCGCCTCCCGGGTGAACTCGGGGCCGGGTTCGGCCAGGACGTATTTCTGGTAGGCGCCGAACAGGCCCAGGGCCAGGGCGACCAGGAGCGCGGATCCCCAGCGGAGCAGAGCCCAAAAGAGTCGTTTCACGACGAGGCCTCCACCAGGAGTTCCAGCGCGCGGGTGTAGGACTGCTCGGGCGACAGCGACTCGGCCACCGCTCGACATCGACCGCCAAGGCCCGGCGACTGCGCCGCGCGCAGGAGCGCGCGCGTGAAGTCGGCGGCGTTGTCACAACACATCCACGGCTCGGGGAGCACTTCGGCGGCACCGTTGCCCGGGGTGGTCAGGGCCGGCACGCCGCAGGCCATCGCCTCGAGGCATGCGTTGGCGAAGGGGTCGTAGGTGGTGGGCAGGATCATCACGTCGGCCGCTTGCAAGAATCGTTCCGGGCAGCGCTGGGCCCCCAGGAACTTCACCCGGGCGGGAGCGGCGGGCGGCGGATCGCCCCCGACCACCCACAGTGTCCAGTCCGCAGGCAACGCCGCGATCGCCATCGAAAGCCCCTTGCGGACAAAACCATTCCCCAGGAAGATAGCGATCTTGCCGTCGTCGCCGGTCTCCTCGCGAACCGCCGCCCGCACCGCGGCGTCGGGGCGGAAGCGGCCTGCGTCCACGCCGTTGTAGACGACCTCGACCCGGGCGGGTTGGTAGTCCCGGAGCAGGCCCGCGGCGCCGAGACGGCTGTTCGCAATCACGATGCGCGCGGCGTCGACGGCGGCCCGGTCCACCGCCGTCTCGATCCAGTGCCCGGGGTCCAGCCACCGGCGCCAGCCGAGCGCGCGGCGCAGGTAGTCGGCGTGTGAGCCGCCACCCGCCCGGAACAGGTGGTGGCGACCCGTGCGGCCAAAGCCCATCACGGCGTCGTAGCGGCCGCGGGTGATGGCCCGGGACGCCGACCACCACAAGGAAAGGAGCTTCGCGGGGCGGAACATGGGCAGGTGCACGAAGCGCAGCCCCGGCTCCTCGCGCAAGTCGTCGCGGACTTCGTTGCAGAGCACGGAGACGTCGTGACCACGAGTCACGAGGTAGCGCGCGAAGCCGACGAGGTAGCGCTCCGTGCCCCCGTTGGTGGTGAAGCGGCGGTGGACGAGTGCGATCCTCACAGGCGACGCCGCCCCCACTTGAGGAACACGTACAGGGCACCCAGTGCCGCGTACAACGCGCCGCGGTAGCCATCGACGAATCCCCGGCGCAGGAAGAACGCGCTGAAGAAGTGCCACGAGGGCCGGGCGAGCAGGTCCAGCAGGCTGCCGTCGCGAGCGTCGAGCGCCGTGTACCGCTCGATGCGGAGCAGGTGCTCGGCCAGCGACCGGTACGGCAGGTGGAGCAGTTCGCCGTCGAGGTCACCTACCCGCCCGTCTACCTCGAGCCGGTCGTGCGGATCGGTGCCTACCCAGCGCGACTGGTCGCGACGCGCGAGCCGCACCCGCGCGTCGGGCCAGGCGCGCCCGCCCCGCAGCGGTCGGCCCAGGTAGACGTTGCGCCGCCGCACGCGGAAACCCTGTTCGGACTCCGATCGAATCGCGTCGAGGACCGAGGCGCGCAGGGCGTCGGTCACCCGCTCGTCGGCGTCGATCGACAGGATCCACTCTCCGCGGGCCTCCGACCACCCCCGGTTCTTCTGCGCCACGAACCCTGGCCAGTCGACCTCGAGCACCCGCGCCCCCTCGTCGCGGGCGCGGGCGACCGTGTCGTCGGTGCTGCCCCCGTCGAGTACGAGCACCTCGTCGCAGAAGGCCACCGACCGCACGCAGTCCACGATCCGGTCGGCCTCGTCGCGGGCGATAATGACGGCAGAGAGCATGGGGGGTAGCGCGCTACGTTCCGTAGCATGGGCGACATCGACGCGAGATTCAGCTGCGACTACCACGAGGCGAGGGCGCGATTCCGCCTAGCCACCGCTGGGATGGAGGGCGGGCAGATCGAGGTCCTCGACGGCCTCAGCATCGACTGGGCCTGGTCGGGGCCCGCGGGCGCCCGGCGCGTCCTGCTCTACACCAGCGGCCTGCACGGCGTGGAGGGATTCGGCGGCGGTGCGGCACAGTTGGAGACGCTGTCCCTGGGTGCGGACGTGGCCACGATGTACGTGCACGCCCTGAACCCCTACGGGTGGGCGAACCTCCGCCGGGTGAACGAGAACAATGTCGACCTCAACCGGAACTTCCTGCTCCCGGGACAAGCCTACGACGGTGCGCCCCCGGCCTACGCCACCCTCGACGGCCTGCTGAACCCGGCCTCTCCCCCCGGCGGTCTCGACACTTTCTGGCTGAGCGCCCTCTGGGCCATCGTCACGCAGGGCTACGGGGGGGTCAAGAACGCCGTGGTGTCCGGGCAATACGATTTCGCGCAGGGCCTGTTCTTTGGCGGCAAGGAGATGCAGCGGGGCCCCGCCGCCACGGCAAACCTGCTCCTCGACCGGTTGTCGGATCGTGAGCGCGTGGTGCACGTCGACTGGCACTCCGCGCTGGGTGCCTTCGGCGACAGGACGCTGTTGTTGGAGGGTGCCGTCGACGCGGTTGCCGCCCGGCGCGTCCGCGGCGTCCTGGGCGAGGGCGTGCGCACTTGGGACGCCAGCGACAGCGCGGCCTACACCATCCGCGGCGGCATGACCGCCTTCCTCCTGGCCCGCCTCGAGGGCGTCCGCTACGACGGCCTCACCTGCGAGTTCGGCACCTACCCGAACCTCAAGGTGCTCGCGGCGCTCCGGGGTGAGAACCGCCAGCACCACTGGGGGGGCGGTGCCACCCCGCCGACTCACCCCACCAAGCGTGCCCTCGTCGAAGCCTTCGCGCCGGCCAGCGTCGACTGGCGCGCGGCAGTGCTGCGGCACGCCCGGGACGTGCACGCCGGCTGCATCGCCCTGCTCAGCGCGGACTGACCCGCGTGGCGAGAAAAGAACTCGCCGCGCGTCAAAAAGTGGCTGGCCCACCGGCTATGGCAGCGGACAGGCGGCCCGGGCCGCTGGAGTGCGCATGAAAAAAGCTCGCCTTGCCCTTCCCGCCCTGGCCGCCGCCGTGCTCGGTGGTGTCGGCCTCGCCTGCGGGTGGTTCGACGCCGATCCGGTCGCCGAACTGGCCCTGGAGGTGTTGCAGGACCCCGCGAGCACCCTCGCCGTGGCGAGCGTGGACGAGGGGCCCGAAATTCCCGCCCTTCGCCCCGGCGAGTTGGTCGCGCTGCCCGGGACCGGGAGCGGACTCCAGGTGGTGGGGGTCGCCCCCCAGGGCGCGGATCGGGACCCATCGCAAGTCGCGGTGATCTTCGACCGACCGATGGTGCCCCTGGAAGCCCTCGCCGGCGCCGTCCCGGTCTCGTGCTCCCCGGCGATCGACGGGCGGATGCGGTGGGCGGGAACCAGCACCGCCGTCGTTGTCCCCAGCAGCGGCCGCTTCCCCGCCGCCACCCACTACACCTGCAGCGTGCCTGCAGGCACCGCCGCCCTCGACGGCACCACGCTCGAGCAGGCGGTCACGTGGACCTTCGGCACCGAGACGCCCGCTCTCGATCGGTCGTGGCCGGCCGCCGGGGAGCGCGCCTGGGAGGTCGACGAGCCCATCGTCCTCCGCTTCAACCAGGCCGTAGACGCCGCGGCGATCAACCCGTACCTCGAACTCCGCGACGACGCCGGCAACGAGGTCCAGGTGTCCGCCCGGGCCGCCACCGGGACGCGGCCGAGCGCCAGCACCGTCGAACTACAGGCCTCGCTCCAATGGAACACGGAGTACGCGCTCACGCTCCGGGCCGGCCTGCCCGGCGCGGAAGGTCCCGCTACGTTGGTCGCCGACGCCACCCTCGGGTTCCACACCACGCCGCCGGCGGGGGTGGCGGAGTTCGGCCCGGTGGGCGACGACGTGAGCCCCGACTCGTCCGTCCGCGTGGTCTTCACAACCGAAATCGACGGCAAGGCCGCCGCCGACCAGGTGGTCATCAAGCCCGCGCCGCCCGACGGGTGGCGCCCCGCCGAGAGCTACACCAGCCGATACTGGTACTACAACCCGAGGTTGTTGCCGAGAACCACCTACACCGTGACGGTGAACGCCGGCGTCACCGACGTGCACGGTCAGGCCACCGACACCCCGGTCTCGTGGACCTTCACCACCGGCGACGCGGAGCCACTGCTCGACGCCCCGTGGTCCAGTTCGGACCTCTACCCCGCGAACAACCCGGCCTCCCTGCCCCTACGCTTCCGAAACGTCCAAACCGTCGCGGTCGCCATCGAGCGGCTGGACCCGCTCGTGTTGTTGTACACCCCGAAGGCCTGGTCGCAACGGCTGGCGCCCGGGCCGAAGGCCACGCGGGTGGTACTCGAGGCCCCCCCAGAGCGGAACGTCGTCCACCGGCAGTTCGTCCCGTTCGACGCGGTCCTACGCGACGGGCGCGGCATCCTGCGGGTCACCACGTCGTCGCCGGAGATCCGCGACTGGGAGGGCCGCCCCGAGGAGCGAACCGCCATCCTGCAGGTCACCGACCTCGGCACCAACCTCAAGCTCACGCCCGACGGCGCGACGGTCTGGGTCACCCGGCTCTCCGACGGCCGCCCCGTGCCCGACGCCGCGGTGGTGATTGCGCGCGGCGGCAAGCGACTCTGGGCGGGCGCCACCAGCGCCGAGGGCCTCGCCGTGGCGCAGGGCGACTTCCTCGCCGACGACGAGGCGGAGTGGAGCGGCGAGGAGTTGCTGGTGATGGTGCAGGCTGGCGCCGACACCACCATCGTCGGCCACCGGATGCGCGACGGCCTCCAGGCCTGGTCGGCCGGGGCCTGGGAAGACTTCAAGGCCAGCGGCCGGGCGGTGGAGGTCGAGGCCTTCACCGACCGCGGCGTGTACCGCCCCGGCGACGAAGTGCACGTGGCTGTCACGTCGCGGGTGGCCTCGCTGGCTGGCCTTGCGCCCACCCAGGGCCGCGTCACCTGGACCTTCGCCGACCCGCTCGGCGCGGAGGTGGCGAGCGGGAGTTGCGCGTTGACGGCCGGAGGTTGCTGCAGCTTCGACCTCCAGACACCCGACGACGCCACGCTGGGGGACTGGTCCGTCACCCTCTCCGCCGACGCCGACGACGCGCGGGGCTACGTCGCCGTGCCCGTTCGCGCCTACCGCGCGCCGGCCTTCCGTGTCGACATGTCCGCGCCTGCGCGGTTGCTCGCGGGCGACCGCCTCGAGGCGCGCGCCGACGCTCGCTACCTCTTCGGCGCCGCCATGGTGGGAGCCCGGGCGAGGTGGTCGGTACGACGGACCGCCCGGACCCCCGAGTTCGCCAACTTCACCGGGTTCAACTTCACCGCGCTGCCCACGGAGGATCGCTGGTCGGCGCCCGAGGCCGTCGAAGAACCGGTGTCCAGTGGCCAGGGCGTCGTCGACGACAGCGGCCGACTGGCCATCCTGCAGGCCCTCCCCGCCGCCGAGATCACCCGCCCGTACACGTACCTGGTCGAGGCCACGGTCACCGACGCGGACAGGCAGCAGGTGAGCGGCCGGGCAACCGTCGCGGTGGACCACGCCAGCGTCTACGCGGGGGTCAGGCCGGAGGGCTGGATCGCCGAGGCGAAGAAGCCGACCAAGGTGCGCGTCACCGCGGTGACCACGGAGGGGCAGCTGGCGGCGGGCACGCTCGTGCGAACGACCATTCTCCGCCGCACCTGGGACAACATCCGCGAGCGCGGTGTCGATGGTTCTTGGCGTTGGGTGACGAACCACAAGGACGAAGTCATCACCACCGGGAGCACCAGCGCGGCACCCGAGTCGTCGTGGAGCTTCGTCCCCGAGGTCGGCGGCTTCTACATCGTCCGCGCCGAGGCCACCGACAAGCGCGGCCGAAACTCCCTGGCCGAGGCCGGCGTGTGGGTGTTCGGTGGCGACGTGAGCTGGGCACGAGACGACGGGCACCGGCTCGAGTTGGTCCCCGACAAGCCGCGGTACCGGCCGGGCGAGCAGGCGCGCATCCTCGTGAAGGGCCCGAAGCGCGGCCTCCGTGCACTGGTGACCGTCGAGCGCGAGGGCATCTACACCCGCCGGGTGGTCACGCTCGACTCCACCTCGGCCACGCTCGCCGTGCCCGTCACCGACGCCATGGCGCCCAACGCTTTCGTGAGCGTCGTCGCCGCCGAGGGCGCCGCCCCCGCCGACACGCCGGGCGCCGGGATGCCCGCAGTCTGGTACGGACTCCTGAAGTTGGAGGTCAGCCCGGACGCGCAGCGCGTGGAGGTGGGCCTCACCACCGACAAGTCGGCCTACCAGCCGGGCGAGCGCGTCACGGTGAAACTGAAAGCCAGCCAAGGGGGGAAGCCCTTGGCCAACGCCCACGTGGTCCTGTGGGCGGTTGACTACGGCGTGTTGTCGCTCACCGCCTACCAGACGCCGGACCTGCACGACCGCTTCTACGAGGAGCGCCCCGTCGGCGTCGTGACCGCCGACAACCGGGTGTCGGTGTACGACCGCGCGTTACGACTGGCCAAGGGGGCGGACGTCGGCGGTGGCGGCGGACTCGGGCCCGCCGTCCGCAGCAACTTCGTCACCACGCCCTTGTGGGAGGGCAACCTCGCCACCGGTCCCGACGGCCTGCTCAGTCACTCGTTCACGCTGCCCGACAATCTCACCACCTTCCGGGTCATGGCGGTGGTCGACGACGGCAAGGCGGGCTTCGGCAACGCCGCAGCGGAGTTGCGGGTCAACCGGCCGCTGATCGCCCGGCCCGCCCTTCCTCGCTTCTTCCGCGAAGGCGACCGCGTGCTGGCCGGGGTGGTGCTCCACAACAACACGCCAGTGCCCATCGACGTGCAAGTCAACGCGGAGGTCTGGGGCGCCACGCTGAAGGGGGCGCCGAGGTCCGTGCAGGTCGCCGCCGACGCGGCAACGGAGGTGCCCTTCGCGATCACGGCGTTCACCTCCGCCGAGGTGCGGTTCCGTTTCACGGCCAGTGGCGGCGGTCACGCCGACGCGGTCGAGGCCACGGTCCCGGTGGCGACCGCGCGCCCGTCCGAGGTGGTGGCCACGTCGGGGAGCACCACCGGCACCGCCACCGTCGCGGTCGCCGTGCCGGACGGCGCGTCCCCCGGCGTGGGCGGCCTCGACGTCGAGTTGAGCGCGTCGTCGCTGGTCGGCGTGGGCCCGGCCATCGACTACGTCCTCGACTACCCCCACGGCTGCCTCGAGCAGGAAATCAGCCGGGCAAGGGTCGCGCTCCTGGCTTCGCAGGTGCGGGAGCAGACCGGCATCGCGCGGAGTGCCTCCGAGTTGGACGCCGTGGTGTCGACGGGGCTGGCGCGCCTCCCCGGCTTCCGAACCCACGAGGGCGGGTACGCCTACTGGGCGGGCGGCCGACAGCCCGATCCGCTCGCGACCGCGTACGCGACGGAGTTCCTCGCCGAGGCCCGCGCCGCGGGGCGAGCCGTCGACGACGCGCACCTGGCGGCGGCGGCCGGCGTGCTCCGAGAGGTGCTCTCCGGGCGGCACCTGCCCCCGTGGACCAGCGAGGAGGGGGCGCGGGCGGTGCGGGCCCGCGCGGCCCTGGCCCTGGCCCGAGCGGGGGTCCCGGACCCGGCCTACACCAATCGCCTGCTTGCCGAGGCGGCACTCCTCCCTGCATTCTCGAAGGCCCAACTGCTCGAGACGGTGGCGCGGAACAACCCCCGCGACCCGCGCATCGGCAGCCTGGTAAGGGACCTCGAGGCCGACCTGCACGTCGATGCCACGTCCGCCGCGCTGGTCGACAGAGACAGGAGCAAGCTCGTTGCGCTCTGGTGGGGCGAGGACGTGGGAACCATCGAACTCGTCCGGGCGCTGGGGGTGGCTCAGGCTTCGCACCCCCTCATGGAGCGCCTGGTCGCGCACGTGGTCCGGGCGCGGCAACAAGGGCGCTGGTCCAACACCTGGGCCACCGCCGAGGGCCTGGCCGCGCTCGTCGGCTACGCCCGCCGCACCGAGGCCGGCACCGCCGGCGGCACGGCCACCTACGCCGGGCAGTCGCTGCTGTCGCTCACGCCGTCACCCGGCGGGCGAGCCACGGGCAACATCCCGACGGCGGGGCTGTCGTCGGGCGAACTCAACGTGGCGGCGCAGGGCGGACGCCTGTATTACCAGTCGCGACTCTCATACGCTCTACCGGTCATGCCTGCGCGCGACGAGGGCTTCACGGTCGAACGGAAGTTGGAGGTCATCGAGGGCGGGGGACAGGGCGGCCGCGTGGAGCCCGGCGCGATCGTGCGCGTCACCCTGCGCGTCGTCACCCCCGTGGACCGGTACCACGTAGCGCTGGTCGACGCCCTGCCCGCGGGCTTCGAGCCGGTCGACACGAGCTTCGCGACCGAGGCGAGCCACGCCGGCGGCGGCGACACGGGCGTCGCCGGTCGCGACACGGGCGACCGTGGGGGCGTCCCGCAGTGGTGGAGCGCGTGGGTGTTCAACCGGCGCGAACTCGGCGACAGCGAAGTCAAGTGGTACGCCGACTACATGCCCGCAGGCATCCACGCCCAGAGCTACGTCGTCCGGGCCACCACGCCCGGGTCCTACGCCCACCCGGCCGCGGTGGCGTCCGAGATGTACGCGCCAGACGTGTACGGCCGCACCGACGCCGGACGTCTCGTGGTCGGGCAGGCGGTCTCGCGCCGGTGAGCGGGCGCCGTCGCGTCGTGGTGGGGAGCGCCGTGCTCGCGGCCGCCGCCCTGCTGCTCCTCGCGCTCGACCTCGCCGGTCCGCTCCCCGACGCGTTGGCGACGCGGGCCGGGGGCACCGTCGTCCTGGACCGGCACGGCGCCGCGATCGCGCGCTCGGGCCTCGGCGTGCCGGAAGACGAACCCTGGGGCGACCACCTCGTGACCGCCACCCTCGCCGCCGAGGATCGTCGGCACGGTTGGCATCCCGGGGTCGACCCCGGCGGCGTCGCGCGAGCGCTCGTCGCCAACGCGCGGGCGGGGCGGGTGGTGCAGGGCGGCTCCACGCTGGCGCAGCAACTGGCCCGCCGCCTGGTGCCGCGGGCGCCGGGCTGGGCCGGAAAGCTCGAGGAGGCGCGGCTGGCCCTCCGCCTCACGGCCCGACTGGGGAGCGGCGGCGTGCTCGACGCCTACCTGGCGCGGACCTGGTACGGAAACGGCGCCCCCGGCGCCGGCGCCGCCTCCCGGATCTACTTCGACCGCCCCCCCGAGGCACTCTCGCTCGCGCAAGCTGCGACGATCGCCGCGATCCCCCGCAGGCCGGCGAGCCTGGATCCCCTCACCAACCCAGCGCTCGTCCGGCGCGCGCGCGATGGCGTGCTCCGGCGGGTCCTCAGCTACGGCTGGGCGACGACGGCCGACGTGGAGACCGCGCTGTCCGAGCCCCTGGTCTTGACTTCTCGGCCGTTCACCGGCCTCGCCCCCCACCTCGTCCGGCGCGTGATGCAGGACACTGAGGTCATCCGCACCACGCTCGACGCCCGCCTCCAAGGCGAGGCCGAGGCGGCCGTGCGAGAAATCGTGGCCTCGCTCCGCGCCCGCGATGTGAGCGACGGGGCCGTGGTCGTGGTGCACAACGCGAGCCGAGAAGTCCGCGCCTACGTCGGCTCCGCCGACTGGAACGGACCCGCTGGGCAGGTCGACATGGCCCGGGCGCCGCGCAGCCCCGGGAGTGCGCTGAAGCCGTTCGTGTACGCCCTGGCGTTGCAGCGCGGGTACAACCTCGCCAGCCTGGTCGACGACGTGCCGGGCACCTGGCGCACCACCCACGGCGCCTGGTCCCCCACCAACTACGCCGCCCGGAGTTCGGGCCCCGTCTCCCTCCGCCTCGCCCTCGCGCAGAGTCTCAACGTCCCCGCCGTGCGCCTGCTTGCCGACGTCGGCGTCGCCGACCTGCATCGGCTGCTTCTCAGCCTCGGCATCACCACCCTCACCGAGCGCCCGGACCACTACGGGCTCGGCCTCGCGCTGGGCGACGCGGAGGTTCGACTCGACGAGGTGGCGGCGGCTTACGCTGCCCTTGCCCGAGACGGCCGGTACCTGCCGCTCCGCCTCGTCGAAGGGGCCCGGCGCCCGGCGCCCCTCCCGGTCCTGAGTGCCGCCGCCGCCTTCCTGGTCCTCGACGCGCTCGACGATGCCGACGCGCGCGCCCCGGCCTTCGGCGCCGACTCCGTCCTCGAGGCACCCTACCCGCTGGCCGCCAAGACGGGCACCTCCACCGGCTTCCGGGACAACTGGGCCGTGGGTGTCACGCCCAACTACACGGTGGCCGCCTGGGTGGGCAACGCCAGCGGCGCCGAGATGAGCGACGTTTCGGGCGTGACGGGCGCCGGGCCGCTCATGCGCCGAGTGATGGACGCGGCGATGGTCGACGGGGCCCCTCGGGGCTTCGAACCGCCCGCGGGGCTCCACGCCCGGGGCGTCTGCGCGCTGTCGGGCGGGCTCGCCGGGCCGACTTGCTCGCGCACCCGCCCCGAGTGGTTCACCGTGGGAACGGAGCCTGCCCCGTGCGCCTGGCACGACGAGGGGACGTCACTCCCGAGTCGCTACGCAGCCTGGGCCGACGACACCGTCTCGCTGGCCGCGTCGGATCACCTGGCCGTGGCCTACCCACCCGACGGCGCCACCTTCTGGCTCGACGCCGACCGAGGCGCCCAGGACCAGGGCGTGGTGCTGCGCGCCAGCGGGGGCGATGGGAAGTCGGTCGCCCGGTGGTTCGTCGACGACGTGCTCGTCGCGACCGCGGCGCCTCCCTGGCGGGCGAGGTGGGTGCCCACGCCCGGCGACCACCGGCTCAGGGTGGAGGTGGGCGGCCAGCGCAGCGGCACCGTGGCGGTGCGCGTGGGCGGGCAGCCCGCCCTTGCCGCGTCCGGGGGGCGGGAATAGCAAGGGTCCGCCTGGCGACGTACCCAAGTGGTCTAAGGGAGCGGTTTGCAAAACCGCGATTCGGCGGTTCGAATCCGCCCGTCGCCTCCACATCGTGTTAGCCTGCCTGCTCATGGGGGCGTGCTCAGACCCGCCCAACCCGCCGCCGGTGGTTCACCACAGCGCGTCGCGAGCCCAGTGGGTGGCGTGGGCCGACGAGCGCGACCCGGTAAGCCGCGTGGTGGTCCTCTTCGTCGACACCCCGGGTGGCGCGCTGGATCGGCTTGCAGATCACTCGGATGTCGCGACATTCCTGAACGACCGTTTCCACCCGGTCTTCCGGCTCGCGGGCGCGGAAACCCCGCCGGCAGTGCAGTTCTTCACGGCCGATGGCTGCCCGCTGACGGAACGGTTGGCGCCGACCGACGCCGCCGCGTTCATCGACGTGGCCAACGAGGTGGCGACCCGACCCGGCGCCTGGGGACACACCGCGACACACTTTTCACTCGCGTGCCCGCGACCGTAGCAGTTACGGGCGGCGGCCCCGGGGCCCTCGATGCTCGAACAGGCGATGCGGAACTTCGCGCTGCTAGGCGCGGGCTGGGTGCTCTGGCTCCTGGTGATTCTCTCGCTGCTGTGCGTGGGCATCGGCGTGGAGCGGACCATCGTCCTGTTCACCGGGCGCTCACCCCGAGTCCCGTTCGAGGGCGCCGTGGCGACCTTCCTCGGCGGCGGGCCGCGCGAAGCCTTTGAGCGCGCCGTGGCCGACATGCCGGGCGTGGAGGCCAAGGTGGTCCGAGCGGGCTTGCAGGCGCGCATCCCACAGGCGGCGGAAGGTGCCATGGTGGGGACGCTTCTCTTCGAGAAACTCCGCATGGAACGCGGACTGATCATCGTCGGCACGGTCGCCTCGACCGCAGCGTTCATCGGCCTGTTCGGCACGGTACTGGGCATCATCCAGGCCTTCCACGACCTCTCGCTCGAGAACGACGACGCCGGCAAGGCGGTGATGGCTGGCATCTCCGAGGCCCTCGTCGCCACGGCGGCGGCGCTGATGGTCGCCATCCCCGCCGTGGTGCTCTACAACCTGCTCACGCGCTGGATCAAAGCGCGGGTCAGCCGGATGGAGAGCCTCGCCGGGCTCATCGTCTCCCGGCTGCGCGCCGAGGAGGCCTAGCTCGTGGCAGGGGCTCGACTCAGCGACGACGAGGGCCCGCTCACCGAGATCAACATCCTGCCGCTGGTCGACGTGGTGCTGGTCGTCTTGATCATCTTCATGGTCACCACCAGCTACATCGTGTCGCCCTCGATCAAGGTCAACCTGCCCGACGCCGCCACCGGCGACGCGACCGCCCCATCCTCGCTGGGCATCTCGGTGTTGGCGTCGGGCGAGTTGCTGCTCGACGGCGAACCCGTCACCGAGGATGGACTTCGCGCGGCCGTGCGCGCGGCCCGGGCAACCGGCAACGAGGTGGTGTGCCTCATCGCCGGCGACCGCGACGCCCGGCACGGCGCCGTCACCCACGTCATCGACGTCGTGAAGCAAGAGGGCGTCGCCAAGTTCGCGATCAACATCGAACCGCTGGCGCCGCCGTGACCGCCCGCAAGATCGCGCTCTCGCCGTTCGCCGACCGCGAACCGAGCCGGAACTGGCTGGTCCCGCTCGGCATTGGCCTGTCGCTCTTGCTCCACGCCGCCCTGGGCGCTTGGATCGTCCTGCAACCGCAGCGCCTCGCGCGGGCCGCCGTCTGGGTCGAGATGGCCGTGACCCAGCCGCCGCCCCCGGCTCCCCCTCCTCCGCCGGTTCCCGATCCCGCGCCGCCGAAGACCACGGTGAAACCTGTAAAGTTTGAGGACATTGAGCCCACATCGGAGCCGGTCCCGCCGCAGGCACCTCCCGCCGCGCGGCGGGTGCTCAAGATGCAGGGCGTCAACGCCAACAGCTTCGCGCCGGGGTCCGGCACCGGTCTCGACGTGCGGGCGGGCACCTCGGTGGCGACCGCAGCCACCTCGAACACCATCACCATCGACGAGGCCGCCGCCGCTCGTCCCTACGCCAGCGTCAGCAGCCCGCCCCGGGTTCGGGTGCGCGCGCAACTCGAGGTGCCCGAAGCGGCGATCAAGAACAACGTCGAGGGCGAGATTCGCGTGATCCTGGACCTCGGCGACGACGGGAAAGTGCTCGCCGTGCGGCTCGTCTCCGACCTCGGCTTCGGCACGGGCGAGGCCTGCGCCGACGCGTGGCGGCGCTCCCGCTTCGTCCCGGCCCGCCACGACGGCACCCCGGTGGGCGTCACCGGCATGCCCCAGGTGTGCACCATCGTGAGGCAACCGTGATCGCGTTGCTCGTGGGCGTGGGCTGGGCGCAGGAGGCACCCATCGAGGAGGAGCTCCCACCGCTGACCAAGAACCCGGAACTGCTCGAGTTCGTACAAGCGCCGTACCCCGCGCAGGCCCAGGCCGCGCGCGTCGAGGGAGTGGTCACGCTGCTGCTCGAGATCGACGCGGAGGGGAAGGTCACGCGTGCCGAGGTCACCGGAACTGCCGGCTATGGCTTCGACGAGGCCGCGCTGGTCGCCGCCCAGGCGTTCCTGTTCAGCCCGGCCGAGGACGCCTCCGGGCCCGTGCCGGTGGCCATCGAGTTCGACTACGGTTTCGTGCTGGACGCCCAAACCCACGTGGGCGCCGTCCCCCAAGCCGACCCGGCGGAGCGCCCGCCGCAGGACCTGCCGGTGAACCTCGACGGCACCCTGGTCGAGATGGGCACGCGCCGGCCCCTCGGCGGCGTGGCCGTCCGCGTCGAGCCCCTGGGCGCCGAGACCCGCACCGAGAACGACGGCACCTTCGCCTTCCGGGGGCTTCCCGCCGGGGCCCACACCGTCCGCGTGGTCCACCCCGGGTACGACGTCCTGGAGAAGGCGGTGAGTATCGTCGAGGGCGAGGCGGTCACCGCGCGGCTCTGGCTCCGCAACCAGGCCTATGCCGACCCCGGCATCGTCGGGAGCTACCGCCAGCAAACGGAAGACATCACCCGACGCACGATCTCCATGGAGGAAGTCCGGCGCATACCAGGCACCTTCGGGGACCCGGTACGGGTGATCCAGTCCCTCCCCGGGGCCGCCCGGGCGCCTCTAGGCACCGGACTGCTTATTATCAGGGGTTCAAACCCAGAAGATAGCCGCGTCTACATCGACGGCATGTACGTGCCGTACATCTACCACCTCGGCGGCTTCGAGTCGGTGATCAACCCCGACCTGGTGGCCGCCGTCGACTACCTCCCCGGCGGGTACGGGCCCCACTACGGCCGGAGCACCGGAGGCACCGTCGACGTCAGCACGCGCGAGGCGTTCCCGGACCGTCACAAGCTCACCTGGTCCACCGACGCCCTCGACTCGGGGGGCGCCTGGCTGGGCAGCCTGGGCAAGGACAAGCAGCACGGCGTCGGGGTGGCCGCGCGCCACTCCTACATCGACGTCGTCCTGCCACCGTTCCTCGGCGACGCCGGGTTCGTGGTGATCCCCCGGTGGTGGGACTTCCAGGCCAAGTACCAATACCAGGGCGACCGCCCCGACAAGTGGTCGATCATCGGCTTCGGATTCCGCGACACCCTCGAGGTTCACACCCCGGAGGGCTTCGCCCAGGGGACGGACCCCGACACCCAGGGCGGCATCACCACCGAGTACAACACGTTCCGGCTGGGGGCGAAGTGGCAGCGCGACTACGGGGAGTCCTGGCGGTTGTCGGTCTCCCCCAGCGTCGGCAGCGACTACGCCGCCTTCGACGTCGGCGACACCTTCCGGCTGATCCAGGCGCGCTACACCGCCGAGGTCCGCGCCGAGGCGAGGTACACGCTGTCGGATCACGTCGCCGTCACCGGCGGCATCGACTTCATCGCCGGCTGGGCCGACTTCGAGATCGAACTCCCCTTCAACCCGGCGACTTTCGCCGAGATCGACCCCCTGGCCGAGCGGGAGCCGTACACCCTCGCCGACAGCGCCACCGGCTGGGGCCCCGACCCCTACGTCGCCTTGGCCTGGAAGCCCCTCGCAGACCCCGAGGCATGGAGCCTGAACCCCGGTGTTCGGCTGATGTACGTCAACATCCCGGGCGAGAACGAGGTGTTCGCGTTGGACCCGCGCTTCTCCACGCGGGCGCGCGTGACGCCGTCGACCTGGCTCAAGGCCTCCACGGGCCTGTACCACCAGCCGCCCCAGCCCTACCAGAACTACCGCCCCGACGACGAGCCGGCCGGGGTCGACGCGGAGCGTTCCTGGGCCACGAGCCTGGGCGCCGAGCAGCAGTTCGGCCAGGCCTTCCGCCTCGACGTCGAGGGTTTCTACAAGGATCTGAGCGCGCTGATCGTGGGCAACCCGGACTTCGGCGGTCTGGACGACAGCTACTTCGTAAACGACGGCGTCGGCCGGGTGTACGGCGTGGAGGTCATGGCCCGCCTCGATCCCGTGGGGAACCTGTTCGGCTGGCTGAGCTACACGCTGAGCAAGAGCGAGCGCCGCGACCACCCAGGCGACGCGTGGTACGCCTTCGACTACGACCAGACGCACATCCTGGTGCTCGTCGCCAGCTACAAGCTTCCCTACGACCTCAGTGCGGGGGTCAAGGCGCAGTACACCACGGGCAACCCCACGACGCCGTACGCGCTGGGCGTGTACGACGTCGACCAGGACTACTACCAGGCCTTCCAGAGCGACGAGTACAATTCCGAGCGCCTGCCGCCCTACTGGGCGGTCTCCGCCCGAATTGACAAGCTGTTCACCTTCAAGGCGTGGCAACTCCTCGTGTACCTGGACGTGATCAACGCCCTACACGGCGAAAACCCAGAGTTTGAACAGTATAACTACGATTACACCGAGAAAACGTACATCAGCGGCCTCCCGCTCATCCCCAGCCCCGGCTTCGAAGCAAAGGTGGAGTTCTAATGCTGTTTCTCCTGGGATGCGCCGCCGATGATCTGTCGCAGGACTGGCAGGTGGACCGTCTCCGGGTGCTAGCCGTTGCGGCCACCCCCGCCGAGCCCATGCCTGGCGACGTGGTCACCTTCGACGCGCTGATTGTCTCCCCAGCGGTGCCGCTAGCCGGGAGCGCATGGTTCGCTTGCTCGGCGGAAAGCTCTTCCGACTACGGGTGCGAGGTGGACCTTTCGCTGCTCAGCGGCGCCGACACGGGTGAACTCGACACCGAGGCGCTGGTGGAGGCGGGGCTGATCGGCTTGCTGCCCTACCTGCCGCCGACCTGGACGGTGCCCGCCGACTACCTCGACGCTCTCGACGAGCAGGCGCGGCTGGAGGGCACGTTCGCGATGATCTACATCACGGCGTTCCCCGACCAAGAAGAGGTGAGCGAGAGCGACGTGGAGGTGACCTACAAGCGAGTGCCGGTGTCGCTCGCGACCACCCCCAACCAGAACCCCGTCGTCAGCGGGTTCAAGCTGGGTGGCTACGACGTCCCGCCCGGCGGGGTCGTCAAGTTGGCGCGGGGCGAGGCCTTCGACCTCGAGTACACGATGACCGACGAGAGCGTCGAGACCTACAGCTACCGCAACGCTGAAGGGGTCGACGAGACGCGCACCGAGGAGCCCTACGCCTCCTGGTACCTGCAGGAGGGCAGCTTCGAACAGACCGACGTGCTGTGGCCCTACACCACGACGAAGCTCCACACGCCCGCCGAGCCGGCGCTGCCGACGCAGACCGTCTGGGTGGTCGTGCGCGACCGCCGGGGTGGCATGGCCTGGGCTTCGCTGACGGTCGACTACGGCGACTGAGGGGGCGGGACCGGCGCGGGCGGGACGGCTCCCGCGTCCGGGGAGGCGGGTCCGGTCTCGCTGCCGACGCGGATCTCACCCGACCGCGCCACGCCAAGCTTCTTGCATGACGAGAGGTGGAAGGGCAGCTTGGCGACGCAGCCCGACCCCCAGGCCACCGCCGCCCGGTACTGCCCCGCCGGGGGAGCGGGAACGGTGAGTGTCAGCGATCCGTCCACCACGGTGGCCGGCTGGGCGGAGGCACACGCGCTCGGTGGCAGGGCAACCCACCGGTCGTCGACCTTCTGCTCCAGCTCGACCGGAGCGCAGGAGTCGATGAGGATGAGGCCCCCACCACTCAACGCCAGCACCACGGCGCCGCCCACGTCGATCGGCTCGTCGGGGGCATCGACGCGCGGCCCCCCCGCGGCGACCGCCAGCGCCGCGACCATGAACCCTGGCGTCATGCTGACCTCCCGCCCCGCAGCCTAACCACAGCAACCGTGCTATGGTGCGGCGCCCTCGGCTACCCCCCCCGAGCCCGAGGGCACGCTGGAGAGCTGGAATGACGCCCGCTGGTCGAACGCTGCACAACCTCGCGCGCACCTTGCCTGCGCTCGCTCTCGCCGCCGCGATCGCGCCGGCGAACGCCCTCGCCAAGGAGCCGAACGCGGCCGAAGAGGCGCTGGCCGAGTTCAGGGGCAAACAGGTGATTCCCCAGGCCATCGAGAATCGCTTCTTCACGAAGGCGAACCGCTTCGAAATCGCGCCGGTGCTCGGCTACGTGCCGAACAACTCCTTCGTCGACAACCCGCTCGGCGGCGCGGTGCTGGCCTACCACTTCTCCGAGCAGGTGGCCGTGGAGGGCGCGGTTTTCTACGCGCCGCACCTGGGCACCGGCGGCGTCAAGAACCTCACGAAGACCCTCCTGGACATCGCCTACCAGGGGGACCCGAATACCACCTTCCAGCAGCCGCTCGACAGCTTGCAACTCGCCACCTCATTCAACCTCAAGTACGCGCCGGTCTACGGTAAGATCAACCTGATCGGCGAAGGGGTGCTGAACTTCGACGTCTACGGCACGGCGGGACTCGGCCTACTGCTGGTTCGGAAAGACGTTGCCGTCGTCAGCGAAGACTACAAGAACGGCACCGAGGGCGCCGACCCCGTGTCACTCATCGAGAACGACCCCACGCCGAACCCGGCGATCAACCTTGGCGTCGGGCTGAACTTCTTCGTGAGCCAGTCGATCTCCCTGAAGATCGACGCCCGCACCCTGGCCTACTTCGGGAAAGAGGCCGACTACGGCAACATCGACCCGCAGACGGGACAGCCCGAGGCACTCGATACCGAGCTGCAGAGTCAGTTCATCACTACCGGCGGCATCAGCATCTTCGTGCCGAAGATGAAGTCGCGGGCTTTCAACTTCTAGAGTCGGCGGAGCACGTCCACCATGCTGAGTATTCTGATGCCCCTGACGCTCCTCGCCGTCCCCGCACTGGCGGTGGAGACGACCGACGAGCCATCGCCGGCTGAGGTCGCAGTCGCGCAGGACGAAGAGTCCGAGGACGAGGACTCGGTCAAGTCTGAAACGGCGGCCGTCAAGTCCGGCAAGTCGAGCGACAAGGACGCGACGTCCGAAAAGCAGAAGAAGAAGATCATCAAGACGATCCAGCCCAAGACCTTCATGAAACTCCACCGCTACGAGGTGGGGCCATCGGTGGGCTTCGTGGCCAACGATCCCTTCCTCAACCGCTACATCATCGGTGGCGTCTTCGACTACCACGCGACCGAGGTGTTCGCGATCGAGGCGCAGGTTGCGTATGCTCCGATCCTCGGCGACGGCGGCTGCGATGACCCCGACTGGAAGCCCCTTTCCTGCCAGCTGCTCGAGAAGAACAGCGTGTCGCCCGACATCTCCCGCCTCACCGCCCACGGGAGTCTGGGGCTGCAGTTCGCCCCGATCTACGGCAAGGCGGCCGTCGGCAACAAGATCATCGCGTTCGACATCTACGGGACCTTCGGCGCCGGCTTCACCGCCACCAGCGACGACCTCGTCGCGCTCCAAGCCGAGGGCGTGCCGGAGGCGGAGGCCACCGCCGAGCAGGTTCACCCCACGACCAACATCGGTGGCGGCGCCCGCATCGCGTTCAGCGAACTGCTGGCCGTGCGCACCGAGGTGAAGTCGCTCACCTACATCGAAACCGTGAAGTCCACGACGCTCGAGATGAAGAACAACCTCGTCATCCAGGCCAACGTGTCCTTCTTCTTCCCGGGGATGAAGTGATGTCCACGCTCCTCTGGCTCGCATACGCCTCGTCCGCGCAGGCCCTCACCTGCGACGAGGTGATGAACATGGTCAACGTCAACGTCCCCGAGTCGATCGTCGTGCAGACGGTCGAGGAATCCGGCGAGACGTTCTCGGCCGATTTCGTGCGCTGCCTCACCAACGAGGGCGCCCCCGACGCGGTGATCGCGGCGGTGAAGAAATCGATTTCGAAGAGCGCCCCACCGGAGGAGGAGGAAGAGGCCGAGGCGGCCCCCGAGCCCACCAAGTCCACGAAGTCGTCGTCCCGCACCCAGTTCGAGTCCGAGTCCGAGATTGGCACCAGCGGAAAGAAGGAACTCACCGACAAGGGCGGCGACGAAGAGGAGGAGGGACGGGATCCCGAGGCGCTTGACGACTGCATCCGACAGTACAAGGCCAAGAAGTGGCAGTCGTCGTCGCTGTGCCTACATGACCTGTTGAAGGAGAACGCGTTCCCCGACAAGGAGACGAAGATCCTCTACTACATGGGGATGTCGCTCTTCGACGGCGGGATGTACCACTCGGCGCAGTACTACTTCATCGAGGTGCTCAAGAAGGGAACGGGAAGCTCCTACTTCAAGTATGCCCTGCCGAAGCTGGTGACCATCAGCGCGTACACCGGCGACCGTAGCGACCTCGAGCGGGTGGTTGCCAAGGTGCCGCCGGACGACTTCCCGCGGTCAGCCAGGAACAACCTTTTCTACCTGCTGGGCGTGCGCCTCTACGAACAAGAAAAGATCTCCGACGCCAAGAAGATGCTGCAGCAGGTGAGCGAGAAGTCGGACCTCTACACCCGTGCGAAGTACCTCGAAGGGGTGATCAACAACAAGCAGGGTAAGCTGAAGTCCGCGGTGAAAGCGTTCTCGGAGGTCGCGAAGACCAAGGCCGAGGCGCCCACCCTGCAGGAGTTGCAAGCGCTGGATCGCCTTCGCGACCTCAGCGTCCTGAATATTGCCCGGATCTACTACGGAATCGGCAACTACGACGACGCGAAGACGTACTACGGACAGGTGCCCCGCAACTCCACGTACTGGCCCGAGGCTACGTTCGAGGCGGCGTGGACGAGCTTCATGCTCAACGACCTGAACCTCACGCTCGGCCAAGTGCTCACGGTGGAGAGTCCCTACTTCAAGGACTCCGAGTTTGTCCCCGAGGCCACCATCCTCAAGGCGCTCACGTACTTCAACCTGTGCTCGTTCAGCGACGTGGAGCGCACCCTCGTCGAGTTCGAACAGACATTCACGCCGGTGCACACCGAGTTGAAGGACGTCCTCAAGACCTACTCCTCGGAGGAGGGCCGCGAGTTGGCCGACCAGGCCTACGAACGGTACTTCGAGGGCAAGGGCGACACGACGATTCCCAAGCCCGTCTTCGCGCGGTTGCTGCGCGACCAGGAGCTGTCGGGGCTGGTGAGCCACCTCGAATTGCTCGACAAGGAGGAGGAGCTCATCGCCGCGCAGAAGTCGCAGTGGCGCGGCGCGGTGGGTGAGAGCCTGCAGAAGATCATCGCCGACAGCCGCGAGCGGCTGAAGAAGCGCGCCGGCAAGGCGCTGCTCCGCAACATGGTGGACCTCACCCGGCAGCTCGGCGACCTCATCGGGCAAGCCCAGATCATCCGCTTCGAAGTCGTCGACGCGCGCCGCGCCGACTACACCTACCGTCTCCAGAACATCGACATCGTCGACACCTCCAAGGGCGTCGACATCGACTTCGCGACGTCGCCCAAGTTCATCTACTGGCCGTTCAACGGCGAGTTCTGGAAGGATGAACTTGGCTGGTATCGCTACACCGAGCAAGCCACGTGTAAATAGCGTCAACGGTTCCGAACTTTCTCCCCCGTTTGACTGTCTGACCCCGACGCTCCATGGAGTCGAGGATCATGTTTCGCCCCCTATCTTTTCGCCCCCACTTCCTGATCGCACTCGCGCTAGCGTCGCTCGCTGGTGCGTCGCTCGCGAGCCCTGCCTACGCGCAGGACCGAGATGCCAAGAGTGAACGCCGAGTGCTCAAGAGCACCGACGTCACCACCCGCGACAGCGCCCAGAAGGAGCTCGAAGCCAAGGCCAACGCCGCGCGCGACGAGTCCATCGAGCGCCTGAAGCAGTTGCTGAAGGACAGCCCCGTCGAGGGCGACACCAAGGCGGAGATGCTGCTCCGCCTCGCCGACCTCTACTTCGAGAAGGGTCGCTATCTCTACCAGGGGGAGATGGAGTCGTACCAGGCCGAGTTCGACAAGTGCTTCAACACCCAGGGCTGCTCACCGGACCAGGTGCCCCAGAACCACGCCGAGTCGTCGAGTTGGCAGGAGAAGTCGGTCAAGCTGTACAAGCAGATCCTCGCGAACTACCCGCAGTTCGCTCGGGCCGACGAGGCGACGTTCTACCTGGGCCAGGCGCTCAACGAGATCGCCAACGCCAACAACGACGCCAAGAAGAAGGACGAGGCCAACGTCGAGCTCACACGACTCGTCAAGACCTACCCCGACTCGCGGTACATCCCCGACGCCTACCTGCTGATCGGCGAGTACTACTTCGACAAGAACGAGGCGATGAAGGCGCTGGTCGCCTTCCAGCGCGCCTCGTCCTACAAGGACTACGACAAGTACGCCTTCGCCAACTACAAGCTGGCCTGGTGCTGGTACAACGTGGGCGAGTACGGCAAGTCCATCGACACCATGAAGACGGTGGTGGACTACTCCACCAAGCTGGAGTCCAGCGGCCAGAGCACCCGGTCGAACGTGCAGCTCCAGGAGGAGGCGCTCAAGGACCTGGTGCGGTTCTTCGCCGACGCCGGCGACCTCGACGAGGCCTACGAGTACTTCAACAAGCTCGGCAAGCCCGAACTCATCCGCGACATGCTCAAGCGGCTCGCCGCCACCTACTTCGAGCAGGGCAAGTTCGAGCAGGCCATCCAAACCTACCGCCGGTTGATCACCGAGGCGCCGCAGGCCCCCACCGCGCCCGACTACCAGAACGAGATCATCCAGTGCCTCACCAAGATGGGCAAGAAGGAAGACACGATCGCCGAGATCGACCGTCTCCGGTCCACCTACGGCAAGAACAGCGCATGGGCACGGGCCAACGCGAGCAACACCGAGTCCATCAAGACGGCCGGCGAGTTCATCGAGAAGAACCTGCGCACGGTGGCCACCAACTACCAGGTTGAAGGCAAGAAGCTCACCGGCGACGCGGCCAGGAAGACCCTCCTCCTCGCCGAAGGCGCGTACGCCACGTACCTCGAGGAGTTCCCCGACTCCAAGTACAGCTACGACATGCGCTACGCCTACGGCGAGTTGCTGTACAAGCTGAAGAAGTTCGACATGGCCTACGACCAGTACATGAAAGTCGTGGCCATCGACCCCAAGGGCCAGCACTCGAAGTTCTGCGCCGAGTCGTCGATTTTCGCCGCCGATGAGATGGTGAAGAAAGAGTCCAAGGCCTCGGGCACCGGGCCCGATCCCGGCAGCAAGACCGCCGCGATGGAGCTCGGCGAGTGGGAGAAGAAGCTCCTGGTGGCGCTCGACCAGTTCTCCAAGCTGTTCCCCGACGACCAGAAGGTCCGGAACATCATCTACCGCTCCGCTTACCTGCTCTACAACAAGAACCAGTTCAAGGAAGCCTCCGACCGGTTCCGCGTCGTCATCGGCATGGATCCGAAGTCCAAGGAAGCCGAGCAGGCCGCCAACTTGATCCTCGACAGCTTCGCGCTGGTCCAGGACTGGGCCAACCTCAAGGAAGTCGGCAAGGCCTTCTACGACCAGGCAGGCCTGGGCTCCTCCGACTTCAAGAAGGAGGTGTACGGCATCTACGAGAATGCCTCCTTGAAGCTCATCGAAGAGGCGTTCAAGAAGAGCAACGACAAGGCCAAGGGCGCCGCAGACTACTGGGCGTTCTACCAGGAGTTCCCCAGCTCGGCGAACGCCGACTTGGCGCTGAACAACGCGAGCGTCTACCACCACGACCTGGGCAACACCCGCGACGAGATGAAGGTTCGTCACGAGTTGGTCGAGAAGTTCCCCAAGTCCAAGTACTACAAGGACCAGGTCGCCGCGCTGGGCTTCAACTACGAGTCCATCGCCGACCTCGACGACGCCGCCACCTGGTACGAGAAGCTATTCGTGCTCGACAAGGCGCACACCGGTGCGTCCGACGCCATCTACTCGGCGGCCCTGTTCCGCGCGGCGCTCGGGCAGTGGGAGCTGGCGATCAAGAACTACCAGCAGTACGTCACCGCGTTCCCCACCAAGCCCAATATCAACGGCGTGAATCTCGAGGTCGCGAAGATCTACGAGGGCCACGGCAAGTTTGCGGAGGCGAGCAAGATCTACCTCGGGTACTTCACCAAGCCGCCCGCCAACGCCACGCTCGACGAACAGATGTTCTGCCGTCTGCAGTACGGCCTGATGATGGACAAGATCGGGCAGGGGGCGAAGGTCACCCAGCACTGGAAGGACTCCCTGGCGTGGTTCGAGAAGGCCAAGATCGAGGCCGCCAAGGGCGGAGTGAAGCCCGGCGAGCTGTCCATCGAGGCCAGTGGCCGGATGATGTTCATCCTCGCTGAACCCGAGTACGCCGCCTACATGGCGATGAAGATCAGCGGCCCCGGCGACAAGAAGCTCCCCCAGAAGCAAGTCGACAAGATGCTGAAGGAGCAACTGGTGGGCAAGGCGAAGGCGATCACGGCGCTGGAAGCCACCTACAACAAGATCATCGGCGCCGGCGCCGGCGCGTGGGGCCTCGCCAGCCTGGTGCGCATGGGTCGCGCCTACGAGGATCTCGCTTCGTCGCTGCTGAACTCCTACGTCCCGACCTACCTCACGGTGGACCAGGCGGAGATCTACAAGATGGCGCTGGAAGACAAGGCCTACCCGGCCACGCAGCGCGCAGCGGCCGCCTACCAGGCCGCGCTCGACAAGGCCTTCGAACTCAGCATATACAACGACGACACCGCCGAGGCCACGCGGCGGCTGGGTGTGCTCGCCCCCGACGAGTACCCCGGCCTCTTCGAGACCGTACCCAAGCCCCGGTTCGCCTCGCCGTCGTCCAAAGTCGCAACCTTCGAGTCCACGCCCTAGGCCGGACGGGAGTCAGCTTCCTCATGTTTCGTACGCTCCTCATTGCGCTCGCACTCGTCGGTTGTGGCGACAAGAAGCCCGTGAACACCGATCCCACCGACGGCGCATCCGCCGACCCGAAGGCGGAGTTCGCCGCCGGGGTGAAGTTGCTCGGCGGCAGCGGCGGGGCGGCCGACTACGCGGCCGCGCTGGCGAAGTTCGAGTCGGCCACGACG